>DVFK01000066.1 GCA_018713285.1 Candidatus Faecousia excrementigallinarum | reverse complement strand
AAATTGCGGATTTTGGAAAGCTCGGTCATAGGGCTCCCCCTTTCAGTGAATCTTCCGCTGGAAAGGCCCAGCGCATAGCATGGCATTTTCCCAATTATACCGAATTTTTCCGGAAAAGTAAACCGTATGTTTTCGGGAATTTGGGGGAATACTGTCTGACGAACCGGACAAAAAAACCCCAAAGCCCTGATTTTTTGAAAAATTTCAAAAAAACCCTTGCCGAAAATAAAAAATCAGGGTATAGTCTAACAGCTAAGAAAAGTTTTTCCCCAGAAAAAGAGGAGCTGATGTAATGAGTACTGCCAAGAAGCCTTCCAAAATCACCGAGGATCTGCAAAACGCCCTGCAAACCCTCATTGCCAAGGGTAAGAAAGAGGGTATCCTCCGTTCCAGCGAGCTGAACGGCTACCTGGAAAAGATGGATTTGAGCCCGGAGCGGATTGAGGAGATTTATGACCGGATCGAGGCCATGAATATCCAGATTGTCGGCGCTGAGATGGAGCTGGACCCGGACGAGGGTCTGCCCTTTGTGGATGACCTGGGTGAGGATATTGACCTGAGCACCGTGGAGGATGAGGAGCTGGTGGACCCGGTGGGGCTGGCGGCGGAGTACAACCTGGATGACCCGGTGCGGATGTACCTGAAGGAAATCGGTCAGATCAAGCTCCTGACGGCGGAAGAAGAAGTGGATTTGGCCAAGCGGGTGTCCGAGGGAGACCAGTACGCCAAGAACAAGCTGACGGAAGCCAACCTGCGGCTGGTGGTGTCTATCGCCAAGAAGTACTCCGGCCGGGGCCTGCACATTCTGGATTTGATTCAGGAGGGAAACACGGGCCTTATCCGGGCGGTGGACAAGTTTGACTGGACAAAGGGAAACAAGTTCTCTACATATGCCACCTGGTGGATCCGGCAGGCCATTACCCGGGCCATTGCCGACCAGGCCCGGACCATCCGGGTGCCGGTGCATATGGTAGAGGTGATCAACAAGGCCACCCGGTGCAACCGGAAGCTGGTGCAGGAGCTGGGCCGGGAGCCCACGGTGGAGGAGATTGCCGCCGAGCTGGGACTGCCTGTGGAGAAGATTATCGAGGCCAACCGCACCGCCGCCGACACCCTGAGCCTGGATACCCCGGTGGGTGACGAGGAAGATACCTCCATCGGCTCCTTCGTGCCGGACGATCACACCCCCGGCCCCGCCGACGCCACCTCCAACGCACTGCTGGCGGAAGCCCTGAAGGAGATTCTGGGCACCCTGACGGAGCGGGAGGCGGACGTGCTGCGGATGCGCTTTGGTATGTACGACGGCCGGACCCACACCTTAGAAGAGGTGGGACAGCTCTTCGGCGTTACCCGGGAGCGGATTCGCCAGATTGAAAACAAGGCAATCAGGAAGCTGCGCCATCCCAGCCGGGCCAAGAAGATTAAGGATTTCTACTGCTGATTGGGTGAAAAATCCGGTTCCCTGGAGGCAGGGAGCCGGGTTTCCCCGGATTTTTGTGAAAAAACCTGAAAAATTCAAAAAATACCCTTGACAAACGGAAGCCATACGGCTATAATAAGGAAGCTGTTTCGGCGGTATCTTAACGCCGGACCACATGGCGGCATAACTCAGTTGGTAGAGTACCCGGTTCATACCCGGTATGTCATCTGTTCAAGTCAGATTGCCGCTACCAGGCCCGTTGGTCAAGCGGTTAAGACACCGCCCTTTCACGGCGGTAACATGGGTTCGATTCCCGTACGGGTCACCATGAAAAAAGTCCGACACCTTTTAGGTGTCGGACTTTTTTCATATGTAAGTCACCCGTACGGGAATCGAAGAGGCCGACCCGGCGCAGCCGGGTAAAAAAGTGTCCGGGGGACACTTTTTTAGGCCGGGGGAGAGTGGAAATTTCGAAGCCTCCGACCATCGTCAGAGAAAAGCCTCGTCAGAGGCAGAAGGGTCTCGGGGGTCACCATGAAAAGCCCCCGTACGGGAATCGCCGGGGTGCCCCCGGTGTCAATTTCGGCGGCCAGTGGCCGCAGCCAATTTCGCACGGTAGCTTTCTACGAATCGTTACTTTCCTGACCCGCCCGGTATCGGCGGCTTGTCCGCCGAACCTCTTACATATTCCCTTTTCCCTATTCCCTGAATCTGCCCGGTATTGTTACCGGGTGGAAATAGATGCAAAGACCCAAGCCCCCCTTGCCAAAGGGGGGTGGTTTTGCCTCTGGCAAAACCGGGGGGATTCCCCAGGCTGACAGGTTTCCACATAGGTTTGTTCTCTCAGGAAGTGCCAGCTGTGAATCCCAGTCAAAAATCAAAGATTTTTGCCAGCTCCCCTTGGCAAGGGAGCCTTTTGGGGGCGTAAAATGGGAGCGTTGCATAAACCAAATTTTGCAACGCTCCCATTTTTTCATGTGTAGTTCACCCATTGACCAGCAGATAGTGGACCTGCTCCTGCTGGCGGCCTTTCTGGAAATAAATCCGGGGTACCCGGCGGCTGATGCCGCAGACAAATTCATAGTGGAAGGAACCGGCCTGTTCCCCGATTTCTTCCATGGTAATCTCCAGGTTCCCGTCCCGGCCTACCAGCACCACCGGGTCATCCACCTGCACGCCGGGGATGTCCGTCACATCCACCATCATCTGATCCATGCAGATTTTTCCCAGAATCGGGGCCTTTTTCCCCCGAATCAGCACGCAAAACCCATTGGAAAGGCTCCGGCGGTAGCCGTCGGCATAACCTGCCGGAACCGTGGCTACCAGGGTTTGCCGGGTGGTGACGAAGGTGCCGCCGTAGCCGATGCGTCGCCCCGGCTCCAGGAGCTTCACATGGGACACATAGCTGTGCCAGCTGAGAGCCGGGCGAAGGCCCAGGGCGGTGCAGTCCACCTCGTCGCTGGGAGCCATGCCGTACATTACAATGCCTGCCCGCACCATCTCGTAGTGGCTGGAGAAGTTCACGATTCCGGCGGAGTTGTCCAGATGGCGGATTTCCACCTGGATGCCCATTTTCCGCAGCTCCCCGTCGAACCAGGCGAATTTCTCCCCCTGCTCCCGGGCAAAGGTGAGATCGTCGCAGTCCGCCGTGGCAAAGTGGCTGAACAGCCCCTCCGCCCGGAGGTTGGGAAGCTGGGAGATTTCCCAGCACAGGGCCAGGCCTTCTTCATCTGCCTGGACCCCGATACGGCTCATGCCCGTATCCAGGGCGAAGTGGAAGGGAGCGGTGACATTCTGCCGCTGGGCCTCCTGGGAAAGGGCCAGGGCGTCGGCGTAGGAGAAAATCGCCGGGCGGATTCCCAGAGGGATGGCCTGGGAAAAGGCGGAAGCGGGGGTATGCCCCAGAATGAGAATGGGCAGCCGGATTCCGGCGTTCCGCAGTTCCAGGGCCTCCTCCATGGAGGATACCCCGAAGAAGCTGCAAAGCGGCTCCACCTGCCGGGCTACCGGCACAGCGCCGTGGCCGTAGGCGTCCGCCTTCACCACTGCCATCACCGGAACCCCGGCCTGCTTCCTGATAGCTACCAGGTTATCCCGGATGGCATCCAAATCAACTTTTACATATGTATTGGTTTTCAACGAAGCTCATCTCCAAAATGTTCTGCTATTTGGGCGTTGAACGCCTCCCAAAGTTCCTGCCTTACCAGGGAAACGGCATAGTACATGGTTTCGTACCGCAGATAGTCCAGGGCGTTTTTGTCCCAGAACCAACGAATCTGGGCGGGAAAGTCCTCATCAGACCGCCAGAACTGAACCCCGATGGAAAGACCGTCCATAATCTCCAGGGAAAAGCCCACATCCCCCCAGGAAATGGGCGTTGCCCCCAGCTGCCGGGCAGCCCGGGCCAGAGCCTGGGGGTCTTTGTCAAAGGCCTCCGCCATGGGGTCCCGCTCTGCCAGAAGGGTTTGGTGGACATGGCGGCCGAAGCTCTCCATGGACTGCCAGACCCCGGAAGGACACCGGGTGTCCTTACTGTCGCATAAAATATCCAGCAGGGTCAGCACCCGGGAAAAGGTGTTGCCGTCCTGCCAGCACCCATCCTTCTCGTATTCCAGCGACCCGGTCTTCCGGGAAAGGCGGTGGGGTGTCCCCAAAAAGGACAGATAGAGGTAATTCCCATCCGCCTGCAAAGAAAACTTTTCTATCAGCCGGTTCTGGTCATAGGTGAGAAACCGGGCCTGGGCCTGCTCCATTTGCAGACGGTAGTTGTCCTGGGCCACGAAAACCGCCTCCTAAGGGGTAATTGCATCCAATATACCATAAAAATTCCGGTTTTGCAACCGAAAACCGGAGAGTACCGTCCGCAGCTCCAGTTGGTGCACATGGCCAATCTGCCGCAGAAGCCCCGCCAGCTCCAGGCAGCACACCGCAAATTCCTCCTTTTCCCCGGCCTGCCGCCAGGGGTCCAGGGAGGCAAACCGGGTGTTGGCATCTGCCAGAAGGCCGTGGTGGGTCAGAAGCCCGAAGCACCGGGAAAAGTCCTCCCACCCGGCCTGGGCCTCCTCCGTCAGCCGCACTGCCCGGGAAAAATCCCCGGTCACCGCCTCCCCGGCTGCTTCCTCCAAAGCCTGCTCCAAGGGGGAGATTTTCCGGGACACCCAGGCGCTGAGGAGCAGTCCCCCGATGAGGAGCAGAAGCAAAAGCCCCAGCCCCAGATAAAACCGCCGTCCCATATTCACGCCTCCCGCTCATAGAATATCACATGACCCTGGTCGTCCACCGCCAGATACCAGGTGCCTTGCAGGGTCGCACCCCGCTTTTTCAGCTCCCGCTGAACCCAGGCGGCGTCCTTTCCTGCCGGGGCCAGGTTCTCCGAAAGCAAATGCCCGTCACAGATCAGGGTTTTGGGCAGGCTTTGGCTGGCCACGTGAATCCCCGCCTCTTTTGCCGCCGCCGGGCGGTACTGGGGGTAAGGAAACACGGAAAAGTTGCCGTTGGTCTCCAAAATGGCATACTGAACCTGGGTAATGTCCAGAATATCCTTCAGCCGCAGCTGGCCGGTGAGCTCGTCCAGAGAAATCCGGGTTTTTTGGAGATTTTCCTGGAGAACTTTGCCGTTTTCAATGAGAATCACCGGCTTTCCGCAGAGAATCCGCCGGATGCCCACGCTTTTCACCGTGGCTGCGGACAGAATCAGCTCCATAGCCAGCACCGTGACAATGGGAATCACTCCGGTATACACGGGCACAGAAAAGTCCTGCATGGGGATGGTCACCAGGTTTGCCGAGAGCATAGTCACCACAAACTCCGCCGGCTCCATCTGCCCCACCTGCCGCTTGCCCATCAGCCGGATAACCCCCACCAAAAGCAAATACAGCACCAGGGTCCGGAGAAAAAACACAATCATAATCCCGCCTCCCGGCCATATTTTCTCCGAAACCCAAAAAATTATCCGGGCCGCCCCCGGTATCGGCGGCTTGTCCGCCGAACTTTTTCACTATTCACTCTTCACTATTCCCTGAAATTGCCCGGTAACGCTACCGGGTAGAGATGGATGCACAGCCCAAAGCCCCCCTTGCCAAAGGGGGGTGGTTTGGCGAAGCCAAACCGGGGGGATTCCGCAGGCAAACAGGTTTCCACATAGGTTTGTGCTTTCGGAAAGTGCTTGCTGTAGAATCCCTCAGTCACGCCTCCGGCGTGCCAGCTCCCTTTAGCAAGGGAGCCTTTTTGCGCCCGGTATCGTTCTATGGTGCGATACCGGGCTTTTTTCTATCTTCCAATCGACAGCGTGGGAACGAAGAACCCCAAAATCCCACGAACCCAAACGGGGGCAGGGGCTAAAACCCAGCACCCGAGCCAAAGCGAAGGGTCAATCCCGGATGGTTCCACCCGGGGGATTCTCA
>DVFK01000065.1 GCA_018713285.1 Candidatus Faecousia excrementigallinarum | reverse complement strand
CTATGGAAAAACATTTTTTCTTTTTTGTATTGTCAAATGCTTTAATGTATGTTACAATCCCAGCAATTACACTTGTTCAGGTGGTGGTGTTTCGTGTGGAGCGTAGGGAATCTGTCGAATTGACCGTTCTGTGTCTGGTTTACAGGGGCAGCCAGGTTCTTCTTCAAAAGCGTGTGAAGCCTGATTGGCAGGGGTACGCCCTTCCCGGCGGGCATGTGGAAGCAGGAGAGTCCATTGTGGATGCGGTCATTCGAGAAATGCAGGAAGAAACCGGGTTGAGGATTTTTCACCCCAGGCTCTGTGGCCTGAAGCAGTTTCCCATTGACCGGGGCCGCTATCTGGTATTTCTGTTCAAAACCCAGGATTTTGAGGGTCAGCTCCGTTCCTCTGCCGAGGGGCAGATGGTTTGGGTGGAGCGCGCTCAAATTCCTGAGCTTCCAACCGTGGCGGATTTTCAGGAGCTGCTCTCTGTTTTTGACCGGGATGATTTGACGGAATTTCAATACATTCCCCACCATGGTGCCTGGGACGTCCAAATCAGATAAGAGAAGGAGCGTTCCCTATGAAACTGAATAAGAGAAATGTGCTTTTTATCAGCTTTATGCTGTTTTCCATGTTCTTTGGTGCCGGAAACCTGATTTTCCCTCCCTTTTTGGGGCAGAATGCCGGCACCCAGACCCTCCCTGCCCTGCTGGGCTTTCTTGCCACCGGTGTGGTGCTTCCGGTACTGGGAGTGTTGGTTATCTCCCAGGCGGATGGGCTGAACAGGCTCACAGATTGGGTAGGTACGACCTTTACCAAAATCTTTACCCTGCTGATTTTTCTATCCATCGGCCCCGGGCTGGCCATTCCCAGAGCCGCCTCTGTGCCGTTTGAGATGGCAGTTGCTCCCTATTTGCCGGAGGGCAGCAATTTGAAGCTGTTTATGCTGGGGTATTCTTTGATTTTCTTCCTGTTGGCAGCATGGCTGTCTCTGAATCCCAACAAGCTGGTGGAGCGGATGGGGAGCATTCTCACCCCGATTCTTCTCCTTTTGATGGTGGTTCTCTTTGCTGCCTTTCTGATTGGAGGCAAAAATCAGGTGGCACCTGCCCAGGGCGCTTACGCAGATTCCCCCTTCCTCACCGGATTCCGGGAGGGGTATCTCACCATGGATACCATCGCCGCCCTGAACTTCGGCGTGGTGATTGCCGCTACCCTGCGCAGCTATGGCATTTCCAACAACCGCTCCATTATCTCCTATACCCTGAAAACCGGTGCTCTGGCCGGAGGGCTTCTGGCGGTGGTTTACATTATGCTGGCCTATATGGGGTGCAGCAGCTCCGGGGTTTATCCTTTGCAGGATAACGGTGCCTGGACCCTCCGGTGCATTGTGGCACAGCTCTTTGGGGAGCCCGGTGCCATTCTCCTGGCCTCCATCTTCACCCTGGCCTGCCTCACCACCTGTGTGGGGTTGATTACCTCCCTGTCTGAGTATTTTTCAGAAATGTATCCCAAGCTGTCTTACAAAGCGCTGGTCATTGTCACCACTATCTTCTCCTTCCTCATCTGCAACCAGGGGCTGAACACCATTCTCAGCATTTCCGTGCCGGTACTGGAGGCCATCTATCCCATGTGCATTGCTCTGATTCTTCTGGGGCTTTGCCATCGGTGGATCTCCAGGAATCCTTACATCTATCCCTGTGTCATTGGGGGTGTGGGGCTTGTGAGCATCCTGTACGCTCTGGAAACCTGTAAGGTTCCCCTGGGGTTTGTGAGCACCCTGCTTTCTTATCTTCCCTTCTACGCCCTCAGCTTCGGCTGGGTCAGCGTTGGGTTGGTGATGGTGCTTTTAAGCTTACTGCTTATGGCCCTGACCAGGAAAAAGGCATAATTTTAGAGGCTGCTTCTTCCGGAAGCAGCCTCTTTTTGTCCAGTTTATTGTACTGTTTTTCTGATACAGTATGGACAGCTCCCAAAAATGGCCCTTGACAAGTACCCTATCAAGTACTAAAATATACTTGAAAATTCCGTATCGTACCCGGAAGGGTACAATATTTGATGCAACGGGCGAGAATCCCTCAGCCCGTGGCCTTTTGGCTGGAGGTAGAAACCATGGGCAACCTGTATGACACCATTCTCTCTTTGTGCAATGACAAGGGCATTCGCCCCGGGCGGCTCTGCGACGAGCTGGGGCTAAGCCGGGGGTTGATGACGGATCTCAAAATGGAGCGGAAGAAAACCGTCAACGCCCAGACCGCCCAGAAGATTGCCGCCTACTTCGGCGTTTCCGTGGGGTATCTGCTGGGGGAGGAGGAAAGCCGGGACGTGCTGGAGGAGGTGGACATTGCCTTCTATGGGGACTTCCGGGAGCTGAGCCAGGAGGACAAGGAAACCGTCCGGGAGATGGTGCGCCTGATGCGCAGCCGCCGGGAGAAAAAGGACTGATGCCATTGTTTGAGCTGTCGGATTTTTATGAATACTGCCGGGAAAATCAGGTGGATGTGATCCCCTTTGACCGCTGTCCTCAGGAAGCCGCCACCATCCGGGACCATGGCTTTTATGCGGTCTTTCTGAATCTGGGAAAACTGCCCTCTTTGAAGCTGCTGCGGGGGGTATGCTGCCACGAGCTGGGTCATGTTGCCACCGGGGCGCTCCACAAGGTAGACAGTCCCTTTGAGCTGGTGGAGCGGAGCGAATACCGGGCAAACCGGTATGTAGCAGAGCACTTCCTCACCCCTGCGGATTTTGCCCAGGCCTTCTCCCAGGGCTACACCGAGCCCTGGCAGCTGTCGGATTTTTTCGAGCTGCCGGAGGCGGATGTATGCCGGGCCCTTACCTACTGGAAAGAAGCCCGGGGCATGGATTTTCCTGCAAAAGAGCCTTGACCCAAAGGGTCAAGGCTCTTCTTTTATAGATTGGCTTTCAGGGTGGAGATGAGAATATCGCCCGCTACCACCCGGTCCTCTGCTGCAAAGCCTTCGGCAAAGTTGTCGGAGTAGAGCACCTGGGCGCTGGGGGGGAACTCCTCGTCCCCTTCCCATACAAGAATCTGCATCTGGTAGCCGCCTACCAGAGTGAAGCGGAAGCCCGCATCGCCGTGGGGTACCGGTTCGGCTCCCATTTTTTCTGCAGCTGCCCGGAATTTTCCAATCCGGGTTCCCAGGGTGAAGGCCGCCCGGGTCAGCACCCGGCCGGTATAGGGGGTGATGTACATCTCACCCCAGGGCATTTCCCGGAAGGTCTTCCACTCCCCTTTCCATGCCACATCCCGGCTTTCAAGCAGGTACCGCAGCAGAAAGGTCTGGGTAGGCAGAGGGGGCAGCGCCCCGCCGTCCAAAGCTCGGATGGCGTAGTCCGGATGGGCAATGGCAAAATTCCTGCCCAGCAGCGTCAGGGTAAATTCCTTCCCGTCCCACGCTACCCCGGACAGCCGATTCAGCACATTCTCCGGCTGAAGCTGCCGGAATTTCTCCTCGTAAAAGGAAAAGGGTACTTCTTCCTTGTGGTTTTCTACCTGCATATCACACCTCCTGCCGGCTGTTGGGGAACATCCGTGCGTCCGTATGAGGCAGGAAGCAGGCTGCCACAAAATTATCCATATAGCCGGGGTGGGTGCTCAGCTCCAGGTAGGTCATGTTGGTAGCCAGCTGGGTGCATTTTTCCACCGCTGCATCGCTCATCACCATGGCGTAAGCGCCGCTGAGGGAGGAATTGCCGATATAGCGGAACTTCTCCAGCTCCACATCCGGCAGCATTCCGATGTTCACGGAGTTTTTCATATTGATGCCGGAGCCGATGCCGCCGGCCACATACACCCGGTCAATCATGGAGCTGTCCATGTCCACCGCCTCCAACAGGGTGTGGATGGCGGAGAAGATGGCTCCCTTAGCCCGGATGAAGTTGTCAATATCCACCTCGTTGATGGAGATTTCCCGTCCGGTTTCCGATTCCTCAGAAGTGGCCAGCACAAACCGGCCCATACCGTGCTCGTCCCGTTGCACCCGGCTGCCCTCCCGGACAAACAGGCCCTTGGCGTTGATAATGCCACAGCGGAACAGCTCGGAGATAATATCGATGATACCGGAGCCGCAGATACCCACCGGCTTCTGCTCTGCATCTCCCACAACGGTGAGGGTGGGCTCCATGGTGTCCTTGTCCAGGACGCAGGCTTCAATGGCACCGTCGGTGGCACGCATACCGCAGGAGATGTCGCCGCCCTCAAAGGCAGGGCCGGCAGAACAGGCGCAGCTCATCATAAAGTCCCGGTTGCCAAAGACAATCTCACCGTTGGTGCCCAGGTCGATGAACAGGCTCATCTCGTCCGAGTCCCACAATCCGGTGGCCAGGGTACCGGCGGTGATGTCGCCGCCTACATAGGAGCCGATATTGGGGGCGATGATCACAGGAGCCAGGGGGTTGGCAGGGAGTTTCAGATCTCCAGCTTTCAGTCCCTCCCAGGAGAAGAAGCTGGGGATGTAAGGCTCCATCCGCACCGGCTCTGCATCCACCCCTATAAACAGGTGGTTCATGGTGGTGTTTGCGCCCACCGAGAGCCGGAGAATGCTCCGGGCAGAGATTCCGGCAGAGCGGCAAAGGTTGGCAATGATGGGGGTAAGGGTCTCCTTGATGATGGCATCCTGGAGGCTCTTTCGTCCGCCGGGCTTGGCCTGCTGGATAATCCGGTTAATCACATCGGCGCCATAGCGAATCTGTCCGTTGCCGGAGGAGCCTTTGGCCAGGATTTTTCCGCTTTCCAGGTCCACCAGCACCATGGTGACGGTGGTGGTGCCGATGTCAATGGCGCAGCCGGCAATCACAGAGTCCTGGGGTCCGGTAATCTCCATACACCGGAAGGTATTGCCCTGCTTCTCGCCCTTGACCCGCACATGGAACTGCTCCCGGCGAAGGGTGGAGGCAAGCTTTTCCATGACACAGAAGGGAATCTCCACGGTTTCCACTTCCAGCTGCTCCTGGATGGCCCGGGTCAGACGCTCGTTGTCCGGCATGGTGTCCTCCAGGGTGGGCTCCTCCATGGTCAGCTCCAGGCTCAGGAAGGGATTTTCAAAGACAATACCGCTTTCCTTCAGCTGCTCCTGGGTTTCCTGGAAGATTGCCACTTCCTCCGGGGAGCTGAGGTCGGCGGTTTTCATCCGGGACTGGTAGGCAGAGGCGATATCCGGCACCAGCACGGTGCAGTCCCCTACCACCTTGCAGCTGCAGCTTAAGCGCCAGCCGGCTTCGTATTCCTCCGGGGTGATATGCCGGGAGGGGATGCTCTCCAGCTCGCCGGACAGCAGCTGCACCCGGCATTTGCCGCAGGAGCCGTTGCCGGAGCAGGGGGCGTCAATGGCCACATTGGCCCGGCGGGCCAGCTCCAGCAGGTTATCTCCTGCGTTGCATTCGATTTCCACAGGGGTGCCCCCCTGGATTTGGAAGGTTACTTTCATACAGTCAATTATCCTTTTCGGGTAATTGGGGGCAGGTTTTGCCCTGTCCCCCCTTTGCATTACATCAGGGGCTCCATGCCCAGAACTGGGTGACCCTTTTCCGTCAGCCAGTTGAGCAATTCCTCACAGTCGGTGGTAACGGTCTCATCGGCAATCATGTCGGTGAAGTTGTCGATGCCGTAGAGCTCCTTGGCGGTCTTGTTCAGACGCTCGCCCACATCGTCCTTCAGCTCCTTGGGCATCCACACAATCCGGGCGATGCCGCCTTCGGCGGAGCAGAACTTCTTGGAGGAGATGAAGTGACGGCCATGACCCATGTAGCCGGGGGTCTGGACACCGCCGCCGGTGCAGGAGGCCAGCTCGCCGAAGGTCATACCGGCGGGGGTCATGCCGGCATACTCCCGGTTGGCGATAATCACGCCGTTGGACATGGGCTCAATGCCGCAGATACACTCGAAGCAGCCGCAGGAGGTCATGGGGTCCTCCAGGATGGAGTACAGGGTTACGCTCTCCACGGCGCCGTGGGTAGCGGAAGCTACCATCTTGTTGACAGACTCGTACCGGCCGGTACGCTCGTCAATCAGGCCCTCCTTGAAGATGGGCTGACAGGGGCCATTGGGGTCCAGCTCATTGGTGGCCTTGGCATCCAGCCAGGACACGGCACCGCACAGGCCCAGACGCTCCGGGGTTACCACGCAGCAGTGGGCCGGGGCGAAGCTCTGGCACAGGATGCAGGTGTAGTAACGGTCCACGGACTCGTCGGTCATGGAAGCCAGACGGTCATCTCTCTGATTGTACCGGGGCATAGCCACCTCGTCCCGGAACTTCTGAGCCTCGGTAGCATCGGTAATCAGGGTCACCTGGCACTTATCCACCACGGCGTCAAACTCGTTCATAATCATCACGTACAGGACCTCGGCAAAGTCCTTCATCCGGACACCGGCCTCGAAGGCGGCGTTGGACACCCGGACACGAACCTGGTTCCGCTGACCGGTGTGCATAATGCCCTCCATGTAGTTGAACCAGGCGTGGAACTTCCGCTCGATGACGGACTCGAAGTCCACCTGCATCTTCTTGCCGGCAACCTCTACATAAGTCACCAGAGCCAGCTCCTTGGCCTCGTCCAGGTCCGGTCCGATGATGGTAATCTTGTGGTCCTCAATCTCATCCATCTCCCGCATGACCACCAGCTCGGCGGTGGGGTTCTTGTTGGACCAGCACTCGTTGTGCATATCGGCCTTCCGGATGATTTCGCCCTCGAAGGCGGCGGCAAAGGCCACAGGGATGGGCAGCTCCGTCACTTTAATCTTGATTTCCCGCAGCTCCAGAGACTTCTTCACGGTCTCATTGTGGTCGCACACGGATTCCAGAGCGCCGGGCACCTGGTTCTCACCCAGGTCGATGCCCACCACCACAGGGAAGCCCAGTGCGATGGCGCCGGCACCGGCGGAAACCACCACATTGTCAATGGCGCCGAAGGTGTTGACGAAGGCAGGCACACGCTCCTTGGTGTACTTGAGGAGGCCAGCCAGGTCGCCGGGCTGGACATTGCCGAAAATCAGAGCGGCACGGATGGCAACGGTCACCACGTGGATGACGGAGGTCACATCATGGCCCAGAGGAATGACCCGGAGCTCCAGGCCCATCTTCACGCCGCCCTGGGCGCACTGCTCAATCACGTCGCCCACCAGGAAGGTCATAATGCCCTTGCTCTGGTAGTCCTTGACCACCTTCACCACCTGCTCCGGCTCCTCAGCCTTGCCCAGCACCACTGCAACACCAGGGATGTCGCCGGTAACCAGGGGCACGCCCAAAGAACGGATGATGGGGTCGGGCACGAAGCCGATGCCGGATTCGTTTTCATAGGGGTTGCCGCCCTCCACATATTTCAGGCCTTCCAGGATTTCCGCACCCACGGCGGTAGCAAGGCCGGCGTTCAGAGCCTGACCCAGGTCCTCCTGGTTGGTAATCAGGCTCTTGAGCACACCCACACAGGCAGGCAGGTCTCCCAGGGTCTTGACCTTTACACCGGTAGCGGCGTAAATGGTGGGGAAATAGTAGGCGGTATCCGGGAAGGCAATGGCCTTGTCGGCGCCATACTTGGCAATGGCTTCATTGACGGCGTTTTCCGTCAAGCCAGCCACCGCATTGGAGCCGCCATAAATCAGATCCGTTAATACACTCATGATAAATTCCTCCTTAGGTGAACTTCTTGTTCCCAAAGTCCTTATGCCAATTTAGCAAGGAGAATGGATAAGCAAAATGGCCGGGAGGGAGCTACCCTCCCGGCCTTTTACGCAGGGATATTTTGATGGCTTATGCTCAGATCTCCAGGTAGGAGTCGGAGTACAGCACATGGTTCTTGAAGATGTCGCAGGACTTGATGGTCTCCATGAGCCGCAGGTCGTTGGGGTTGACAATGGCGGAGGTCAGACCCTGCATCATTGCCATAGCTACCAGAGCGGAGTCCATGATGGGACGCACGTTCTTGGGAGCGCCGTTGGAGTTGTTGGACAGACCGCCGGTGGACTTCAGGCCCTCGTCGGCGAACATCTTGATGGCCTGCAGGACTTCCATCTGCTTATCCTGCATACCCTTGACCACCAGGAACAGGGGGTCAAACCACAGGTCGGTGGCATCCATGCCCAGAGACATACCACGCTCCAGCATGTTGTGGCAGTGCTTCATACGCTCCTCGTTGTCCTTGGCAATGCCGTCGGCAGAGCACAGGGCAATACAGATAGCGTCGTTGGCAGCAGCCAGGTCGATGTAGGAGATACGGGAGCCAGCATCGGCGGAGTTCACGATGGGCTTACCGTTGGTACGGTTGTAGACCTTGATACCGGCCTCGATAGCCCGCTTGTTAGCGGTATCCAGAGCCAGAGGCACATTGTTGAAGTTCTCCTGCAGCAGCTTGACAGCCCACATCATGCGCTCGGGACCGTCCTTCTCGGCAGGTCCGATGTTCACATCCAGGTAGGTGGCACCGGCAGCAATCTGCTCGGCAGCACGCTTCAGGATGGGCTCGGGATCCCGCTCGTCCATAGCCTTACGGATGACAGGAGCGATGCAGTGGATACGTTCGCCGATGGTGACGAAGGTCTGGGACTCGGGGTTGTGGCCCTTGTACTTGACGCCCATGTCCACCACTTCAATCTTGGGCACCTTGGTCTCCAGCAGCTCCTCGAAGGACAGCTCCTTCACCTCGGTGGCAGCGGCGGTGGCAGCCTTGGCAGCATTCTCAGCGGCAGCGGCCTTGGCGGCAGCCTCGTACTCCTTGTCCTTCATGTACTTGGGCAGCTGAACAGCCTCCAGGGGGCCTACGACCACATTCCAGCCGGGCAGCTTCTCCTGGATTTCGCCCTTCATGACGGCAACCTTGCCGGGGATGATCAGGGTACGGGACTTAATCTTGTTCTCAATGTCGTTCTCATCAAAGAACTTCTTGATGGAGGAGGAGGAGAACTTACCGGCAGCCCAGGCAGTCAGAACGGACATACCGGAAGCGTCGGTGATCAGCAGGTTAACAGGCTGGTTGGAGCGCTCCAGTTCGCCGGAAACCAGGAAGTAGGTCAGAGCGAAGTCCACGGTCAGGCAGCAGGGAGCATTCTCGTCGGCACCGTTCAGGGGGTAGATCTTGGACTCCACCTTCATGGGCTTCTGAGGATCGGTGAAGATGTTCTGACGCAGACCGTACAGAGGCAGAGCCTGAGCGTAGGTCATGCTCTCCATCACGATGATGGAGCCGTACTTCTCCACGAACATGGAAGCGTAAGCGGTCTGGAGCCGGGCATCGCCCTGGGCAATCCGGGCCAGGTTCACGATGGAGGGATAACCGAAGGAACGGTCGCCGTCCTTGATGGCGGTGCGGCGCACCAGAACTGCATTGGCCAGGGTCTCCTTGCCGTTCTTGCCGGTCACATCCAGCACCAGGTTCTTGTTGCCGGCAGCTTCCAGCTTCTTCACGGTGTCGTACAGGTCGGACAGGTTCTCAGCGTAAACGCCCAGCACCACGCCGGCTTCCTGAGCAACCGCGTTCATAGCCTCGTAATTGGCAGGGGTAGCGCCATCCAGGATGGGCTTATTATCCTTGCACACAGCCAGGGCAGCCTTGGCACACTCCACGTCCCAGCACTCCAGGACCAGAGCACGGCCGGTAGCGGCAGCCTTCTCCACCAGAGCGGCATACACAGCGGGGTCAGACTGGGTGTTGGAAACAAACACGGTCTCCACGTACATCCGCTCGCTGATACGCTCGTAGTCTACCTTCTGCATGTCAGCCAGCTTGGCATCCACTTCCTCAGCGGACATAGCGGTGCTGATGGCAACGGCAAACAGGTTCTTGTTGACGAGGGTCTTCTCGTGACGGAACAGCACGGTCTCGCCGCCCAGCTTCAGGTCATTACCGAAGGTAATGGTCTTCATGGCGGGAGCGGTAGCCTCGTTCAGGCTGGCCTTTGCTTCCTCAGAGAAGTAGGGGCACTTATCGATGGAAACGGCACCCTGGGCAACCTTCATACAGAAGGCCATACAGGTGGGGCTGCCGCATTCCTTACAGTTCTTCTTAGGAGACATCTTGAAGATGTCAAGACCTTTCAAAGCCATGGTATGTATCCTCCTTCCGAATTACACAAGCTCGTTGATGAACTTCTTGATGGTGGCGACAGCAGCGGGGTGACGCATAATCACAGCGTCGGCGCCGCCGGTCAGGTTGGCAGCAGCGGTGGAAACCTCCATGTGGATGGCACGCTCCTCAGCGCAGCCCCAGGCGGGCTCGTCCTCTTCGGAAGCGGTGGATTCCTTCACGCCCCAGGTGTCGGCGGACACAGGTGCCACGATGGGCATCTGCAGATCGGCATCGGCCTGCTTCAGAGCGGCATCCCGGATACGGTCCAGGGTGGAAGCCACATACTCATAGCCGTAGCCCACAGCAGCGGTACCCACGTTCATCACAACGGATTCGGCAGGAATGTTCAGGCCCTTCAGCATGATGTTCAGCTGCTTGGCCAGGTTGATGTCGTCGGCGGTCTCGGCGCCTACCTTCTGGCCGTAAGCCAGAACAACGGATGCACCAACGGTCTTGTAGTCCTCAGCCCGGGCGGACATCACCAGAATGTTCTTGCCCTGCAGAGCCTCAGAAATCTTGGAGAACAGCTCGCCGTCCTTCTCCAGGTTCTTGCAGCCCATGATAACGATGGGCATGCTCACAGCCTCGGCAACAGCCTTGGCATCGGCCACGCACTCCTCAACAGGGCGGTTGGCACCGTTGGGGTCGGCAGACTCAAAGTGCAGACACAGGAAGTCGGCGCCTTCCATGGTCTCAGCCTTCTTGGCATAGTCAACCATGGTGGTGCAGCCGGCATAGAACTCTCTCAGACCGGGAGCGGTCCATTCGTTGGCGGTGTCGGTAATCTCCACGCCAATCTTGGGTGCGTTCTCGATGGGTGCATCGAAGGTGTAAAACGGCAGCACATTCTGACCGCCGATGACGATTGCCTTGTCACCGGTGCCCAGAGTCACGGCGTTGATTTTGCCGCTGAAGGGCTGCGTCTTGGGTACAAAAGACATAGTTGTTATCCCCCTTAAAAATTTTCATGCACATTGCAAAGCAAAGCGCAAAATTTACACTTTTTGCCGGAAAACGGCATTTACAGTCCCAAAGACTGCATGATTTTGGCCAGAGCCACCTTCACAGGATTGTCCTTCGGCAGCTTGGCGGAGGGCTCACCCTGGCAGTCGCAGCGATAGACGCCCTCGTCCTGGGGAAGCACCCCCAGCAGCTTCAAGCCGTGCTTTTCAATCTCGGCTTTGACGCCCTCATCCAGCTCTCCGCCCGGAGCCCGGTTCACAATCAGGCCCATCTGGCCGGGATTAAGCTCCATCTCCCCGATCATCTCTGCCACCCGGGCCACCGCCTGGATGCCCCGGCGGGAGCAGTCGGAAATCAGCAGCATGGTGTCCACATGGGGAAGGGTTCCCCGGGCCACATGCTCCAGTCCTGCCTCATTGTCCATGACCAGATACCGGTAATTCTTGGCATACTTGTCCACCTGGGTTTTCAGCACGCCATTGACGTAGCAATAGCAGCCCTTGCCCTGGGTTCTGCCCATGACCAGCATATCGTAATCGTCCTCTTCAATGAGAGCGGAATTGAACTTGAACTCTGCGTATTCGGCCTTGGTCATACCGGAGGGGATGGTGCCTTTCAGCTCCGCCTGGGCCATTTCCTCCCGGATGGAACCCAGGGTGGTTTCTACCTCCACACCCAGGACCTCATTCAGGTTGGAATTGGCGTCGGCGTCCACCACCAGGATGGGGCCGTCCTGCTTCTTGCAGAGGTAGTCAATAATCATGCCGCAGGTGGTGGTCTTGCCTACCCCACCCTTACCGGCGACTGCGATGGTATGCGGTGTTGCCATAAGTGTTGCGCTCCTTATAGAAGGTGCCGAAAGCCCGGCGGGCAGACGGCACCGTAATAATCAAATCAGGTCCAGCAGGCCTGCTTCCTTGGCGATCCGAGCCACATCGTCGTACTTGTTCAGGGCATACAGGTGGATACCGTTAATGCCGCAAGCACGATACTCGTCGATCTGACGGATGGTGTACTCGATGCCGGCCTCCTTGAAGCTGGCCTTCTTGCCCTCTACGTTGGCATCGAAGGGCTCCTTGTCGAAGGGGTTGGGGAAGATCCAGTTCTTGGAGATAATCTCGCACAGCTCACGGGGCATTACGCAGCCGTTACGGGACAGAGCCATGTTGATGGTGGCAGCCTGGTCCAGGATGGGCATGATACCCACATCCACAGGCATCCAGATTCCGGCGGCACGGATAGCATCCAGCCAGTAACGGAACTGGTCCATATCCCAGCACAGCTGGGTCATGATGTAGTCGGCACCGTTGTCCTGCTTCTGCTTCAGGAAAGCGATGTCAGCTTCCAGAGAACGGCAGGCAATATGTCCCTCGGGAGAGCCAGCCACAGCGATGGTGAACTTGTCGCCGAACTCCTGACGGACGAACTTCACCAGCTCAGTAGCGTAGTGCAAGTCTCCGCCGGTGCCGGTCCAGCCGAAAGGCAGGTCGCCACGGAGAGCCAGCATATGGTTGATGCCGTGATCCAGGTAGGTCTGCAGCTGCTCCTTGATGCCTTCCTTGGTATTGCCGATGCAGGTGAAGTGGGTCACGCCAACGCACTTGCCGTCCTTAACAATCTTGTCCAGCACTTCCAGGTTCTTGCCCACGTTGGTGCCGCCTGCGCCGTAGGTGCAGGAGATGTAGTCCGGGTTCAGCGTATACAGCTTGTCCAGGACGCCGCCCTCACCGCAGAGCTTTTCCATGCCCACGTCGGTCTTGGGGGGGAACACCTCAAAAGAGAAGGCGCTGCGATTTTCCATGATTTCAGCTACATTCATGTGATTTTACCTCCAAAATTTGTGTGTATATCTATCCTTATTTGGGCGCAAGCCGCCCATATCGATACAACGATATCGTATCACAAACTCCCCGCAAATTCAACCATAATTTCCGGAAAATTCATCATTTTTTCCCGGCCCCTCAAATGGGGGTGAAAACGAACTTCTGAATCAGTCCGTCACAGACGGCGTGGACGGTTACAGCGCCCTCTGCGCCTGCTTCCGTGGAGAGCTCCACTTCTTTGCCTTTGAGCAGCTGCCGGACATATTCTGCCGGGTCCTCCGTCTCCACTTCCTGGAAGAACACATCCCGCATCTGGTTATTGGGGCACAGGTTTTTGATCTCCCGCACCAGCTCGAATTCCGCCATGGTTTTCTCCTTTCTCCCAAAAAGCCCCCAAAAAAGGGGCTTGCATTTTCAATGGGGTTCTGTTATAATACATTTCACATGCAGGGTTAGTATATCGGCTATTATAGGGGCTTCCCAAGCCTCGGAGGCGGGTTCGATTCCCGTACCCTGCTCCAAAAATCGACAAGCACCTTTGGGGGCTTGTCGATTTTTACTTATTCCCTATTCTCTATTCACTCTTCACTAAAATCGAGGGGTCGATTTTTGGAAAGGAATAAGTAAAAGTGAATAGTGAAGAAGTAAGGTGTGCCCCAAGGGGCACGGATTTGGATTATACGGGGCGGCAGGACTGCCGCCCCTTTTCCTTTTATTCCTCTGTAAAGGTGTACTTGATGGACTTGGCGTCATGGTCCAGGCGGATGATGATTTCTCCCTGGTCGGTGGTCTCCATCTGGAGCTCTCCGTCCTTCTCAATGTTTTTCACATAGGCCAGAGGGTCGTCGGTGGTGACGGTGCAGACCTTCACATCCACAGGAGACTTTCCGCCGCAGGTGGGCTGGCGCTGTTCGATAATCAGTTCATAGGTTTTCATGGGTATCCCTCCGTTTTTTCTTTTATTATAGCACAATGTGGGTTTTTGTACAAGAGTTGGTCAGAGTGGATGCAGAAAATGTACTACAGAAAAATGAGAGCTGGAGAGTGTAGGGAGGCAGTGTTGGATGAGAGATTCTGCTTGATTGGGGGCGGGCGGAGAGTGGAGATTCGATTGCATTTTTGCAGCGCTCGCTGCAAAAATAAAGGTTCGGGAGGCAGGAGCCTCCCGCCGACAGTCCACCGGACTGTCGGATTTAACTTTTCGAATCTCCTCTCCGATAAAAATTGCCGACCCCCTTGTGGGGGTCGGCAATTTTTGGCGGAGAGTGTGAGATTCGAACTCACGGTGCGTTGCCGCATCACCGGTTTTCAAGACCGGCTCCTTAAACCACTCGGACAACTCTCCATATGGTAGCCCAATCATACCACCCGGCCTGACAAATGTCAAGCCGGGTGACACACTTCCCTATTTTACTACACGGCAGGTTTCCACGCCGTAGTATTGAAACTGCTCTGCCACTTGCCCGTCGATGACCTCGCCGCACACCGCAATAGGCACCGCCGGGGGGCAGGACACCTGGAGTGCTCCCAGAATCTCTCCCATGGCCTCCGCCACGGGGATTTCCCGGTGGGGTGCAAGCATTGCCTCACGGATTGACATAGCCCTCTGGGGGATATGGGGCCGGGGCGGTGTCTGGACTATGGCAGGTCTTGCCGAAAGGGTTGCCAGAGCCGCCTCTATGGCGGCAAGGCTCTCCGGCTGTTCCGGAGACAGCATCAGCACCATGTAGTCCGGGTCGGCAAATTCATAGTAAATCCCCTGCTCTTCTAAAAGTGCTCCCAGTGCCTCTCCGGTATAGCCCATGGATTTGGGGCAAAGGGTCCATTTCAGAGGTTCGCTCCCGGCAAAGGTCCAGCCCATTTTGGCAATTTTCTTCTTTGCCGCTTCCACCTGGGGAAGAAAGGCTTGGAGCCTTCCCGGCAATGCTTCCAGCCAGGGATTCATCAAATCCAGAGACTGCAAAATAAGGTAAGAAGGACTGGTGGATCCGAACAGGGCCATGGCTTCTTTGCTCAGCTCCTTCAGGTAATCAGGAACTGCTTTTGCCAGGTGGAGGTACGCGGCCCCAGTGAGGGCCGGCAGGGTCTTGTGGGCAGAGTCGCAGCACAAATCCGCTCCCAGGTCCAGGGGATGCCGGGGCTGGGGGAGAAAATGGAGATAGGCGCCGTGGGCGTTGTCCACCAACAGCAAAGTGCCATACTTATGGCAAAGCCGGGACAACTGTCCCACATCCATCTCATTTCCCAGATAGTCGGGGCTGGTGACATACACCGCCGCAGGAAGAAGGGTCCGAAGCTGCAGCTCCAGAGCCTCCCAATCCCCCACACCGCAGGAAAGGTAGCTGTCCGCCGCCGGAAGCCAATCCACCTGGAAATCCAGCAGCCCCGCCGCCGTCACAAAGGTTTTGTGGACATTCCGCCCGGCAAGAATCCGGGGATTCTTACCCTCCCGGCGGGCGTATTGCAACGCCAGATACAGCATGGCCCGGATGCACTGAGACGCCCCTTCCGTGGAGTAACAGGTCATCCCCGACCCAAACAGAGCAGCGGCGTTTTCCTCGCTTTGGGCGATAATGCCCTCCGGGTGGTACAAATCATCCGCCCCGGTCATCTCCGTCAGGTCCAGAGGCTCCGGTCCCAGGAAAGGAATCCCCTTATGCCCCGGCATATGGAGCCGCAGGGGATTTCTCTCCCGGTATGCCCGGACGAAATCGCAAATGGGGGTATCCACCCCTTATTCCTCCGTCAGCCGGGAGGCTTCCACCATAATGGCGCACTCCATCCGCTTCTTGAACAGCTCACAGCCGGGCTTATACACACCCCGGACGGAGCCGGTGGCGTGGAAAGCGTTGGCGGCGCAGCCGCCGGAGCAGTAGAGTTTTGCCCAGCAGTCCTGGCAGTCAGGCCGGGCGTACACATTGCACTGGGCAAACTCCTGCTGCTTCTCCAGGTTGGTGACACCGTCCCAGATATTGCCCAGGCAGTAATCATCTTCTCCTACAAACTGGTGGCAGGGGTACAGGTCGCCCCAGGGGGTCACAGCCATATACTCCGTTCCCGAGCCGCAGCCGGAAATCCGCTTGTAAATGCAGGGGCCGCCGGTGAGGTCAATCATGTAATGGTAGAAGGTAAAGGGCTTACCGGCCTTCCGACGGGCAATCATCAGCTCTGCCAGCTTTTCATACTGCTCCTTTACAATCTCCAGATCCTGGGGCGTCAGCTCCGCCGGGTCGCCGGGGGCGCACACCACCGGCTCCATGCTCAGCTCCGTAAAGCCCAGATCCAGCATTACCTGAATATCCTTCAAAAAGTCCGGGTTGGCATGGGTGAAGGTGCCCCGCATATAGTAGGTCTTGTCCTTGGGACGGCTGGCTACCAGCTTCTGGAATTTGGGGACGATTTTCTCCCAGCTGCCGTGGCCGGCGTAGTCCACCCGGTACCGGTCATGGACTTCCTTCCGGCCGTCCAGGCTCAGCACCACATTGCTCATCTCCCGGTTGCAGAAATCAATCACATCGTCGTCAATGAGCATGCCGTTGGTGGTGAGGGTGAAACGGAAATTCTTACCCCGCTCCTTTTCCACGGAACGGGCATAGGCCACCAGATCCTTCACCACCTGGAAATTCATAAGGGGCTCCCCGCCAAAGAAGTCCACCTCCAGGTTGTGGCGGCTGCCGGAATGCTCCATCAGGAAATCCAGCGCCCGCTTGCCGGTTTCAAAGCTCATGATTGCCCGGTCCCCGTGGTATTTGCCCTGGCTGGCGAAGCAGTAGGAGCAGTTCAGGTTACAGGTATGGGCCACATGGAGGCACAGGGCCTTTACAACGCCGCCGGTCTTTTCCTTCAGCTTTCCTGCCATGGGGCGGAAGGTATCCGGGGTGAACAGCTGTCCCGCCTCTTTCAGGGCAGTTACCTGGTCGTAGCACTCCCCGATCTCCTCCACAGGAATCTGGGGGTACTTGTCCCGAAGCTGCGCAACAATTTCCTCCCGGCCGGTGCTTTCGTACAGGGCAATTACATCGTAAGCCACCTCGTCCACCACATGGACAGCGCCGGAGCAGACGTCCAGGACGATATTCATGCCCCCCAGTTTATATTGATGTATCATATGTTTTTCCTATCCTAACATCGAAATTTACGCAAAATCTACGGGGAGGAACCATGTGCTGCTTCCTCCCCGTGACCTGACTGCTTATGAAAAATTACTTGTTCTCGCCCTTGTTCTCGCACTGCTGGTTGGCAATGCCGCAGCTGGTCTTGCAAGCAGACTGGCAAGAGGTCTGGCACTCGCCGCAGCCGCCGTTCTTGGCGCTCTGGCACAGATTCCGGGTCTCCAGGGTCTTGATATGAGTCATGGTTTTTTCCTCCATTTACTTTTAATATTTGGGTTTAGGATACCACGAAATCCCGCCAAAGTCAAGACGGAAGGGAAAACGAATTGCTTTTCCTGAAAAATTTGCTATAATATGGGGGAAACTATTGTCAAGGAGCTGTCTTCATGGAGCGAAAAGCCATCTTTTTTGATTTGGACGGAACCCTCACCGACTCGGGAGAGGGCATTACCAACTGTGCTGCCCTGGCTCTTAAGCATTTTGGACTGCCGGTGCCGGACAAAAAGGCCCTGGGGGTATTTGTAGGGCCTCCCCTGCGGGAAACCTTCCTGAAATTCGGCGTCAAGCCGGAACAGATTGAAGAAGCCGTCCGGGTCTTCCGGGGACGGTACACCACTGTGGGAAAATTTGAGAATATCCCCTACCCGGGGATACCGGAGCTGCTGCAAACCCTGAAAGACCACGGCCACCGGCTGTTTGTGGCCACCTCCAAGCCGGAGGTCACCGCCCTGGAAATCATGGAAAAGTTCCAGCTTTCCCCCTATTTTGAGAAAATATGCGGCGCTACCCTGGACAAAAGCCGGGATTCCAAGTCCTCCGTCATTGCTTATCTCTTAAACACCTGCGCCGGTATCTCTCAGGCAGTGATGGTCGGGGACACCGCCTTTGATGTGCTGGGAGCAGCGGAGCATGGGATTCCCACCATCGGCGTGGCCTGGGGCTACGGAGATGTGGCAGAAATGCAGAAAGCCGGTGCCGTTTCTATCGCTAACACCCCCCAGGAACTTCTGGAACTGCTGGAAAAATAACACATGACATTGTGGCGTTTTTATGTTATGATTCCCATATATCCCCCCCAGGGGGATATATGGGAATTATTCTTTGGGAGGCAGAATATGAAAACCAAGAATACCGCTGCTGTTTTCGCCCTGCTGGCGGCGCTTTTATATGGGCTGAATATCCCTTTGAGCAAGCTGCTCCTTTCCCGGGTAGGCCCTACCATGCTGGCGGCCTTTTTGTATCTGGGGGCTGGGGTTGGGCTGTTTCTCTATGGGCGCATAACCCGGGAAAAGGCTCCCCACCTGACCCGGAAAGAGCTGCCCTACACCATTGGGATGGTGGTGCTGGACATTGCAGCCCCCATTCTTCTTATGCTGGGTCTGAAAACCACCCATTCTGCCAATGCTTCTCTTTTGGGGAATTTTGAAATTGTGGCGACCTCTCTCATCGCTTTTTTGTTCTTCCGGGAGGCTCTTTCCCGGCGATTGGTAGCCGCCATCGGCCTGGTGTGCGGGGCAAGCCTCATTCTGAGCTTCGAAGGGGCCGACAGCCTGCGGTTTGGCTCCGGCTCGTTGCTGGTTCTGGCAGCTGCCTGCTGCTGGGGTCTGGAAAACAACTGCACCCGGATGCTGAGCCACAAGTCCTCCGTGGAGATTACCACCATCAAGGGGATTTTCTCCGGGCTGGGGAGTCTTTTGGTGGCGCTCCTTTTACAGGAGGAATTTCCGGAAGTCCGGTGGATTCTTAGTGCCATGGCTCTGGGGTTTGTTGCCTATGGGCTTAGTATCCATTTTTACATCCAAGCCCAGAAGGAGCTGGGGGCTGCCAAAACCAGCGCCTACTATGCCTTCGCCCCCTTCCTTGGGGTGCTGTTCAGCATGGTACTGCTCCGGGAGGAACCCAATCTTCCTTTCTATATTGGTCTTGGAATCATGCTCTGCGCCACGGTGCTGATGGTGAAGGACACCATCTCCCTGCAGCACACCCACGATCATACCCACACCCATACCCATCTTCATACTCACGGGGATTTGGTCCACACCCACCCC
Source organism: Candidatus Faecousia excrementigallinarum (assembly GCA_018713285.1). Lineage (GTDB taxonomy): Bacteria > Bacillota > Clostridia > Oscillospirales > Oscillospiraceae > Faecousia > Faecousia excrementigallinarum. Next base: position 25,640 of record DVFK01000065.1, on the reverse strand, counting down.
CACACCCATGTCCACTCCCACACCCATATCCACGGGGAGGACGAGTCTGTCCATGGTCACAGCCATGAGGAAGCTCAGCTGGGGGAACATAATCATAGCCATGAAGGGTTGTAACACCAGTAGGAAAACGGAATCCCCCCGGTTTGGGTGCGGCAATTCGATTTCCGCAAAGTAACGATACCGGGCTTTGGAGGGACAGTAACGATTTGAAAAAAATATCGTGCGAAATTGGCTGCGGGCACTGCCCGCCCGGAAGGGACTCGGGGCAATTCGCCTTTGGCAAATTGTGAGGTTCGGCGCCGTCTAACCGGCGCCGCCCACAGTCCAGTGGACTGTGGGATTTGATTGTTCGAGTCCCTTGCGGCACATAAACCAAAAGAGCGGATACCCTTTGGGTATCCGCTCTTTTGGTACGCCGGAAGGGACTCGAACCCCCGACCTACTGATTCGTAGTCAGTCACTCTATCCAACTGAGCTACCGGCGCATGGCGCTCTTACTTAGCGCTCGAATATATTAGCACACTCCCGGGAAAAATGCAAGGGTTTTTTTGATAAATTGAAAATTATTTTTTACAAACCCCCACTTTTGCGGATTTGCACTTGTTTTTTGTCCGGGATACGGTTATAATATGGCAAGATACCAAAAAGGAGGTCATATTATGGCTGTCAAGATTGAAAAGAATACCATTATCGGAGATGTGCTGGACATTGCTCCCCACAGCGCTCCTCTGTTTTTTGCCATTGGCATGCACTGCCTGGGCTGCCCTTCTTCCCGGGGAGAGACCGTTGAGGAGGCCTGCATGGTGCATGGCATCGACTGCGAACCCTTCCTGGCTCAGCTGAACCACTTCCTGGAAGCCTACGAGGCCGACCAGAAGGAAAAGTCCGATAAGTAACCCGCTATGCCATCCCCCTTTCCGGGATGGCATTTTTTCTAAGAATTGGAGGAACTGTATGCTGCCGCCCCTTTCCCACCGCCTTGCCGCCTGCTGCCAGTTCGTCCGCCCCGGGGATCGGGTGGCGGATGTGGGCTGCGACCACGGGTATCTTGGCATTTATCTGCTGCAAAAGAATATTGCCGCCTCCGTCATTGCCTCGGATGTGGCGCTCCAGCCCCTGGCCTCCGCCCGGGAAAACGCCCGGAAGTACGGCGTGGAAAAGAAAATCTCCTTCCACCTTTGCAGCGGTGTCTCCGGGATTCCCCGGGACTTTGATACCCTGGTGTGTGCAGGCATGGGAGCGGACACCATGATTGCCATTCTCTCCGCCGCCCCCTGGCTCCGGGACTCCCGGTACCGTCTGATTCTTCAATGCCAGTCCAAGCGACCCCAGCTGCGGCAATGGCTGTGGAAAAACGGCTTTTCCATTCTCCGGGAGACTCTGGCTCAGGACGGGAAGTTCATCTATCCCATTATGGAGGTGACTTACGCCCCCTGTCCCCCTCAGCCTCTTTGGGCCTGCTACCTCTCCCCTGCCCTGTTGGAATGCGGCAGCCCTCTGCTGCCGGAATTCCGGAGGCGGGTCATCGGCGGCATTTCCCAGACCATCGCCGGGCTGGAGGAAAGCGGTCAGGAGCCTCAGCGGCTGGAGCGCTTCCGGAAATTAAAACAGGAATTGGAGGAAAAAACCTTATGATTACCGTGGGACAGATTCTGACATTTCTCAACACCCTGGCTCCCCCTTCCATGAAAATGGACTGGGACAATGTGGGGCTTTTGTGCGGGGACAAAAATACCCCGGTCACCAAAATCTTAGTGGCGCTGGATCCTTTTTACCATGTTTGCCGGGAGGCGGAGGAAATCGGCGCTCAGCTGATTGTGACCCACCATCCCATCATCTTCCGCCCTCTTACCCACCTGACGGCGGAGGACGCCACCAGCCGGGGGATTATGCTCCTTTGCTCCAAGGGCATCAGCGCCATCAACGCCCACACCAATCTGGATCAGGCTCCCAGCGGGGTAAACGATGCCCTGGCTGCTGCCCTGGGGCTTCAGGATGTGCAGGTGCTGAATCCGGCGGGATCAGATGAAACGGGCTGTCCCTGGGGCCTTTTACGGGTAGGCGCTGTGGAGAAGCAGCCTCTGGAGGATTTTCTCCGACTGGTCAAGGAACGTCTTGGCTGCCCGGGTCTTCGGTACACCCAGGGGGAAGGAACTGTTCACCGGGTAGCGGTAGGCGGCGGCAGCTGCGGAAGTGAGCTGCCCCTGGTGACGGCTGCCGGATGTGACACCTTCGTCACCGCCGACGTCAAATACAACGATTTCTGGCTGGCTCAGGAGCAGGGCATCCACCTGATTGACGCCGGGCATTTCTACACGGAAAACCCGGTATGTACTGTTTTGCAACGGGCCCTGCAGGAGAAATTCCCGGAGCTTTCCGTGGTTCTTTCCCAATCTCACAGGGATTGCACCAATTTCTTCCTGTAATTGGTTGATTTTCTGAAAGTTTTGTGTTAGAATAGTTGGGCAAATTTTAGGCTTACCGCCGTTATATAGAAGGGAAGTAATTTTTCATGTCCGGACATTCCAAATGGCATAACATCCAAAAGACCAAGGGTGCACAGGACGCCAAGCGTGCTGCCACCTTCACCAAGATTGCAAAGGAAATGATTGTGGCCGTTAAAGAGGGCGGCGGCTCCATTGATCCCGCCAACAACTCCCGTCTTGCCACCATCATCACCAAGGCCAAGGCCGCCAATATGCCCAACGACAACATCAAGCGGGTACTGGAGCGGGATGCCGGCGCAGGCAGCGGCGAAAACTACGAATCCATCACCTACGAAGGCTACGGCCCCGGCGGTGTGGCTGTGATTGTGGAGACCATGACCGACAACCGGAACCGTACCGCCGGCAGCATGCGCCACCACTTTGACAAGTTCGGCGGCAACCTGGGCGCCACCGGCTGCGTGTCCTGGAGCTTTGACAAGAAGGGCGTGCTGGTCATCGACAACTCCGAGGGTGACTACGAGGAGGACGCCGTGATGATGGACGCCATGGACTGCGGCGCGGACGACTTTGAGGCCGAGGAGGATGTGTTCACCATCTACACCACCCCCGACGACTTCAACGCCGTAGCCGATGCCATGGCTGCCAAGAAGTACACCTTCGCCTCCGCCCAGATTGAGATGGTTCCCCAGAACTATCAGACCCTCACCGACGAGGAGCAGATCAAGAACATGGAAAAGCTCATCGACATCATGGAAGACGATGACGATGTGCAGAACGTCTGGCACAACTGGGATAACTAAAAACCACAAAAGCTCCGAAGCTTCGGCTTCGGAGCCTTTTCTTTGGGGGCATTTTGTGGTATAATGCCAGTTAAACAAAAAAGGAGGAGATTTCCATGGACAGAAAGGATATCTTGCGGATTTTTGAGGAAACCGCTTATGTGCGCACCGGAGGAAGCCCGGAAGAACTGCGGGCGGCGGAGTATATCGCCCGGGAGTGCAAGCGGTTTGGGGGCGAGGCGGTGATTGAGCCTTTCCCTGTGGACATGGCTACGATAGAAGAATCGGTGTTCCTGGCAGATGGGCAGGAGATTCCCTGCAAGGGGTATCTGTGCGCCGGCTCTTCCCAGGTGGAAGCACCGCTCTATTACCTCCGGGACACCACGCCCCAGAGTCTTTCCGGTTGCCGGGGAAAGATTGTGCTGGTGGACGGCTACCTGGGGTACTGGATTTATCAGGACATTCTGGAAAACGGGGCTGTGGGCTTTGTGACCTATGACGGCAACGCCAACTATGAAGATCGTGATATTGACCAGCGGGAACTGCGCAGCTATGTATCCAAGGGAAATCTCCTTCCCGGTGTGAACATCAACGCCAAGGATGCCATTTTGCTGGTAAAGAACCGGGCGAAAATGGGAAAAATCCAGTTGAAGCAGACCCAGACCCAGGAGGATTCCCACAATGTGATTCTGGATTTGCCGGGCGAGATACCGGAGTATATCGTCCTGACCGCTCACTATGACTCCACTTCCCTTTCTCAAGGTGCTTATGACAATATGTCCGGTTCCATCGGGCTGCTTTCCATGGCGGAGACTTTCTCCAAAAAGCCTCACCGGTACGGCCTGCGGTTCGTCTTCTGTGGCAGCGAGGAGCGGGGATTGCTTGGCTCCAAAGCCTACTGCCAGAGCCATGAGGAAGAACTTGACAAGATTGTGCTGAATGTGAATCTGGACATGATTGGCTGTATTATGGGTCGGTTCATCGCCTGCTGCACCAGTGAGGAAAAGCTGGTGCACTACATCTCCTACTTTGCCGCCGAGCAGGGCTTTGGCTGCAAGGCACGGCAGGATGTATACTCCAGCGACTCCACCCCCTTTGCAGACAAGGGCATCCCGGCTGTGTCCTTTGCCCGGATTGCCCCCCAGAACACCGCCACCATCCACAACAGCTATGACACCATGGCGGTGATGGACGCCGAGCAGATGGAGGAGGACATCGCCTTTATCTGCGCTTTCCTGGAGCGGATGGCAGGCGCCCACACCTGCCCGGTGGCCCGGGAAATGCCGGAAAACATGAAAACCAAGCTGGACGAGTACCTCACCCGGAAGCGTCCCCAGGCATAAAATATCGGCTCTCCGATTATTTTCGGAGAGCCGCATTTTTGATTTTGGGGAGCCAGTAGCCCTTGCCGTAGGCAATCCCCTCCGCCAGCAGGCTCAGGGGGATGGCAGCGAAGAAGTCCACCGCCGAGTGCTGCTTGATGAACATGGTGGAAAGAGCTGCCAGGACACAGGCAATCACCACAAGCCCCTTCCCCCATCCAGGCACCCCTTTCTCCTTCAGCCAGGCGGAGGCGATTCCGAAGGAAAAGGCCACATGAAGGGAGGGACAGACGCCGGTATTGGTGTCCGCGCTGTACAGAAGTCCCACCAGCCGGGTGAGCACATTATCCCGGGGGAAGGTCTCCGGCCGCAGCTCCTGGCAGGAGGGAAAGGCCACATAGACAACCACCGCCACCAGCTGGCAGACGATGAAAAAGATTTGCAGCCGCCGGAAGCTCTCTACCCGGTACAAAAGAAAGTACCCCAAAGAGCCGGCAATGAGCAAAAACCACCCCACATAGGCAAGGACAAAAATCTCCTGAAAGGGAATCCAATCATCCAGGAACATATGCATAGGGGTACACCGCTCCGGCGGCACCAGCAGCTCCGATAGGAAAAACAGCCCCAGGCAGGCAAACCAGGCCAGCAGCAGCTTCAGATGGGAAAACTGGGGGGTATTGAGCTTACTAGGGCGAAATTCCAGGTAGTTGACTTCCGGTTTCTTCATAACCATGCTCCTTGCCTTATTCTCGGGAAGAATATAGCACGAATTTATGAACTTTCCATGAAGAAAGGCACCGACTTTTGCCGGCGCCTTTCTTTGGGTAGGAGGTAAAAGAATTTACGCAGGAAACAATACCAAGGATTCCCGGGTGGTGTCCAGGCTGCGCTTTGCCAGCTGGTCCACATCCTCCAGAGCATCCATGGCCATCTCCATGTAGGCCATGTTATTGACGCCCACCACCGTCCGACGGCTCTCCGGTTCCGCCGCAGTCCGGAGGGCACAGACCTGGAAGGGGGTTGCGCCGGGCAAATCCACGCAGAAGAGAATCTGCTTTCCTGCCAGGGTTTCCAGCAGGGCATCCAGCTTTGCCTCCAGGTCCTCCCGGGACATATCCGGGGTAAAATCCACGAAGTGCATATTCTCCGGGACACCCACCACCATTTCCAGGTTGGTGCGGATGCCCTGGGGGTAAGTGCCGTGGCCAACAACTACAATCTCAACCATAGGCAATCACACATACACGCCGCACAGGTAGCCGATACCGGTGAGGACGCCGGCCATCACCAGAATCAGACCCATGAGCTTCATGGGGGACCAGCGCTTCTTGGCGTACAGATGATACACGCCCAAAGTCAGGCCCAAAGGCAGAATCTTGGGGAAAATGCTGTTGAGCATATTGTCCGCATTGAACAGCACCTGGTTTTCCAGCACCGTGCCGGTGGTGGCATCGTACACGTCCTTGGTAATCTGGATGGGCAGGGACACGGACACGAAGGAAGCGGTGAGGGCACCCACCACAATCAGGCCCATGACCGTCATGGTGTTGGTGAGCTTATCCAGCTGACCGGTGGCCATGATGTTCTGCATTCCTTCCAGACCGGAACGGTAGCCGAACTTGAACAGGAAGTAGCTCAGGCAGCAGGTGAGGATGGGGTAAGCAACCAGGTACAAAGCAGCGCCCAGCCAGGAGGTGGCGGTGCTGGCCTGAGAGATGGACAGGCAGATGGTCAGAAGAATGGGGATGATGGTGGCAACCCACAAAGAGTCACCGATGGCGGAGGTGGGTCCAATGAGGGCAGTCTTGACGGAGCTGATAATCTCCGGGCTGCACTTGCCGTTGGCGTTGGCTTCCTCCATGCCGCAGACGATACCGTTGACAATGGAGCCTACCTGGGATTCGGTATTGAACAAGGTGGTGTGGCGCTTCAAAGCCTCCGCCTTCTCCTCCTTGGTGTCGTACAGCTCCTCAATCACCGGAGCCATGGACTGACCGAAGGCCATACCCAGCATACTCTCTGCCTGCTGGGAGCAGCCGTTAAAGAAGAACCAGTTCCAGAAGGATTTCTTTAATGTCTTTTCACTAATTTTCTTTTCCATGTTTATGCCTCCACTTTCACTCTGTCATAGGCAACGAAGTACAGCACGGCAGTAATCACAGCCACCACAGCCACAGCCATGGTGCTCAGGCCGAAGTAGGTCACCAGGATGAAGCCTGCCAGGAAGATGACAATGTGGTACTTCTTCTTCAGCAGGAAGGAAAGGATAATGCCCATTCCCAAGGAAGCCATCATGCCGCCGAAAACGCTCAGGAGGGTGGTAATCCAGCCGGGAATCAAGGTGGCAAAGTCTGCCTGACCGGAAGCTACGGTCATGGAGGTGAGGATGATGACGGCGGGGATGAACCGGCAGGCAAAGCCGATGGCCTGACCGCCAATCACGTTGGGGATATACATTTTCTTGGTCTCACCGGCCTCGGCGTACTTGTTGGCAAGACGGTTCAGAGGCAGGTTCAGGGCGTAGGACACATTCCACATCAGCTGACCCACCAGGCCGCCGATACCGGCAAATACCACCGCAAGACCAATGAGCTCCGTGGTGCCCATGCCCTGTCCGAAGGCCAGAGCGCCGGCGGTGCCGATGTAGGTGGCGTAGCTAAGATCCCAGGCAACAGCGCCGCCGGGGGTCACATTGCCCATGTACATGATTTGCAGAGGGATACCCACCACCATGGCGGTACCCACGTCTCCCATGATAAGGCCCACGATAAAGGCTGCAACCAGAGGACGGCCCAGGCCGTACCAGCCGATGGTGTTGCCCACAATGGAACCGATGGAGCCCAGATAAATAAACAATGCGATTAAGATAATTTGCAGCACATTCATGATTTCTCTCTCCTGTTCTTTGATGTTACAGAGTTTCCTTGAAGGCCGACCAGGTGAGCTTGGTGCCATTGGGCAGCTGGTGGAACACAATGTCCACGCCCTCTGCTGCCAGAGAATCCAGCAATGCCACATCCTGGTCACTGAGATAGAAGATGCCGGTGGCGCCGCTGACCTTGTGTACCGTGTCGCTCCGCTTTGCCATATTGCCCAGAATCAGCTGGCGGCAGCCCGGAATGTGCTCCCGGATTCGCTCCAGAACCTGGGGCAGCTTCACAATCACCAGACGGTTGCTGTCGCTGCCGGCTTTTAAGAGGGCGTTGGCCTCGTCAGCCGTCACGATACTGGTCTTATAGTTTTTGGGGACGCCCATGGTCATAATGGACTTTAACATCGGGTTGCTGGCGCTGGCATCGTCGATGGCGATAATCTCCTGGATGCCAAGAGTGGGGCACCAGGCCACAATGGTCTGTCCGTGAATCAGGCGGTCATCCACCCGTACATATACATTACCCATGTGTTTTCCTCCTTTCTTTCATGATGGGAAAGCTCGGCTTACCACAGGGAAGGCTCGATGAGGCTGGCGTACATATAGTTCACGGTGAACCCATTGCTGCCGCACTCAATGCTGCGAACCTTGCCGTTGGTGGTGTAGTAAGGAATATAGGGGAAATCGTTGATTTCGCCGTTGAATACCTGATAGACTTTCAGACCCCGGAACCACTGCTCCTGTTCCTCCGGGGTGAGGACGAAGTAGGCCTGGGGAATGAAGCCCACCAGATCCTCGAAGGTCTCGCCGTAAAGCAGGCGGATGGGATTGCCCTTCCGACGGAGATTCTTCACCGCCGTGGTCACCGCATCGTGGGTGTTGATGTGCCGGGGGTGCATGGATCCCCGCCAATGGGTGATGACCAGCTCCACCTTTTCCTTTTCAAAGTAGTCCTCCAGCCGGGCGGCAAACGCCTGGGTGGAAGGCATATTGCTGGATACATAGCCCAGCCAGATGGTGTCGCCCCCCAGCTCCTGAGCCGCCTTTTTGTTCTGCTCCAGCAGGGACTTGAGGTAGGCCGCCTTGGCTTCCTCCGTGGCGTTGGGGTCTTCCAGACGACCCTGGGTCACATGGATGTAGGTGCAGTGGGCACCCTCCTTGGCATATTTCAGCATCAGAGGACCGCCCATCAGCTCTGCATCCAGGGAATGGGCACCGATGCTTACAATTCGTTTCAAAGTTCCCATAGGTCTTTCCTCTCAATCTGCAAAGAATTTTTTATAGGAGGTAAAGCTGCGGAACACGTGCAGCCCCTTCCGCTCGTAGTAGCGCCGTCCCGGGTCGTCGGTGGTGACGAAGAACATATGGTAGATGCCCCGTCTTGCCATCTCCTGCTGGGCAAAGTCCAGCAGGATACTCCCCAGGCCCTCGTTTCGCATATTCTTATCGATGCCGATGGGGCCGAACCGGGAGGGGTTGCCGTCAATCATCCGCATACTGAAGCCGCAAATTTTTCCTTCCGGGCTGAGCACCAGCAGAATCAAGTCCTCTGCGGTGCCGTTCTGCATGGCAATCAGGGCGTTGCGCTTCCAACCGCCGCCGAAATTGTCCCGGTTGAATTCCAGCAGCTCCAGGGCATAGTCGTAGGTGAAGTTCACAAACCGGTAGCCCTTGGCCTCCGCCGCAGCCTTTTTGGCCAACCCTTCCGGACTGATCTGGAAGCCGTGAAGGTCCTTGCACATGGAATAGTCGGTGCTGCCGGCCTCATAGCCCAGCTTCTCAAAGAAAGGCGCTGCTGCCGGGTAATTTTCCTTGTCAATTCCCGGGAAGAAATATCCGGGGCTGTAGGCAAAGAGGGTGATGTTCTTCGCACCCCGGGCACGCATATCCGCCTCGCTGCGCTGCACCAGCTTGGTTCCGATTCCCTGACGGCGGTAAGCCTCCGCCACAAAGATTGCCACGATCCAGCCTCTGTCCGGCTCCACACCCCGCTCCAGGTAGGGGAACTTCCGGCGCATACCCATGCAGAAGCCTACCACCTGTTCCCCCTCCAGCGCCACATAGCACAATGCCGGGTCAAAGTTCTCGTCAAACAGGGCCTGCCGACGGAATTTTCCCACGGTGATGGTGTCATAGGTCAGGCACTGATTCCAAAGCGCCACCACCTGGGCTTCATAGGCCTGGCTGTAGTTTACAATTTCCATGGTTATCCACTCCTTATTCCCGAATTGCCTCCCGGACATGGCCTTTCGCCTGGTCCAGGCGTTTCCGGGCGGCTTCTGCATCACAGTTAGCCAAAATCATCACGATGGCCTTCTTGCAGGAACCTCCCGCCTCCTGTATCATCTTCTTGGCAGTCTCCCGGTTGACCCCGGTGGCTTCCATTACAATGTTCTGGGCTCTTGTCACCAGCTTCTCATTGGTCTGCACCACATCCACCATCAGGTTCTGGTAGGCCTTTCCGCAGCCTACCATGGTGGCGGTGGAAATCATGTTGAGAATCAGCTTCTGACAGGTGCCGGCTTTCAGCCGGGTGGAACCGGTGAGCACCTCCGGCCCCGGCACCACCTCAATGGCCAGCTGGGCATATTTCCCGATGACCGACCCGGGGTTACAGGAGATGGCTACCGTATGGCACCCCACCTCCGTGGCATATTCCAGGCCCCCCAGAACATAAGGGGTACGGCCGGAGGCGGCAATGCCAATCACCAGATCCTCCTTGGCCAGATGGATTTTCTGCAAATCCAGACGGCCCAGGTTCGGATCGTCCTCTGCGCCTTCCACCGCCCTGACAAAGGCCTTCTCACCCCCGGCAATCAGACCCACCACCAAGGAGGGGTCTACCCCGAAGGTTGGGGGACATTCCACCGCATCCAGCACCCCCAGACGGCCGCTGGTTCCGGCCCCCATATAGATGATTCGTCCCCCGGATTGTATGGAGGCAATCCCCCAGGCGACACATTGGGCGACATGGGGTAACTCAGGCTGAATGACCTGGGCTATCCGGGCATCCTCCTGATTCATCGCAGTCACAATCTCCAGCGGAGTCATGGTATCCAGCAGCATGGTGTTGGGATTCCGAGTCTCCGTGGACATATTCGCCAGATTCAAACTCATAATCTTGCTCCTCTGCAACACGCTATTCTTTTGTTTTTTCTTGTACCCCCGGGAGGTACATTTGTACTTGATTTCTTCTGATGAGCCTATTATAATCAAGTAGACACAATGTGTCAATAAAATAGCGCTTTCATGTAACTTTATTTCACAACCTGGATTTCCTTCATACCTTTTGGCCGTTTTGTTGAAACCATCCGGAAAATTCCAAAAAGAATATGGTGTTTTTATACAACGCCATTCTCTGCTTTTTGTTCATTCTGTGCACACTTTGAAAGGAGGCAACCACCATGACCAGTGCGCTTCTGAAACTCCGGGAAGCATCCGACAACCTCAGCCCCACGGAACGGGCTGTTGCGGAGCAGATACTCCGCTCTCCCGAGCTGGTAACCCAGCTAAGTATTCACGAATTGGCAAAGAGGACCTTTTCCTCCTCCGCCACCATCGTCCGGCTGTGCAGCCACATCGGCTATTCCGGCTACCGTGCCTTCCGTCAGGCTGTTTCCCAGGAGCTGGCTGTCCGCTCCCAGCTCCACAAGTCCCAGGAGAAGCAAATTGAGCCCATGGACACCGTAGAGCAGATTATGGAGAAGATTACCTACCGGAACATTCTGTCCCTGGAACAGACCCGGGCGCTGCTGGACCCGGAAATTCTCCAGAAATGTGTGGAACTGATTCAGAACGCCCGGGTCATCTATCTGTTCGGCATCGGTGCCTCTTTCTGCGCCGCCAAGGACCTGTATCTGAAACTGCTGCGGATTGACAAAATCACCATCCTCAACGAAGACTGGCATTCCCAGCTGATTCAGGCCCGGAACGCTACACCCCAGGACGTGGGAATCGTCTTTTCCTATTCCGGCGCTACCGTGGAGATGATTGAGTGCCTCAAGGCCATGAAGGAAAACGGCGTCCCCACCATTGCCATGACCCGGTTCGTCAAGTCCCCCATCTCCACCCTGGCAGACCACAAGCTCTACATTGCCGCCAACGAAGCGCTCTTCCGCACCGGTGCCATGGCTTCCCGGATTTCCCAGCTGAACATGGTGGATATTCTCTACACCTGTCTTGCCAACCAGGAATACGAGCACGCCCTGAATCAGATGTCCCGTACCTACATCCCCAAGCCCGACGAACAATAAAAAACACCCTCCGGAGTTTTCCGGAGGGCAAAATTTAACGAAAATCGCAGTCTGAGTCGTGGTCATTCACCACACCCACCGCCTGCAAGTAGGAGTAGACAATGGTCGTGCCTACGAAGGTCATGCCCCGGGCTTTCAAATCCCGGGAAATCCGGTCGGACAGCTCCGAATGGGTGGGCACCACCCCGGTGGTATTCACCAGGGTTTTCCCCTGGGTAAAGCCCCACAGATACCGGTCAAAGCTGCCGAATTCTTTTTGTATGTCCAGAAACACCCGGGCATTCTGGATGGCTGCCAGAATTTTTCTACGGTTGCGGACAATCCCGGGATTTGCCATGAGGGATTCCACCTTTTCCGCAGAATAGGCCGCCACCACCGCCGGGTCAAAGCCATCAAAGGCCGCTTCAAAGGCCTCCTGTTTGTTGAGAATGGTCAGCCAGGAAAGTCCCGCCTGGAAACTCTCCAGAATCAGCATTTCAAAAAGCTGCCGGTCGTCGTGCTCCGGCTTTCCCCACCGGTGGTCGTGGTAGGCGATGTACCGCTCTGAGCGCAGGTCCACCCAACTGCATCGCTTCATCCGTTCTCCCCCATGCCCAGATAGGTCCGCAGGGCAGGCAGCTGAGCCTGGGCATCCCGGTATCCCAGCTGGTACAGGCTCAGAAGCTTCCCCAAATCCTTTTCCAGCATTTTCACCGTGGGGGTCTGGGAGGGGTGGATGACGAAAATCCGCCCCTGGGATTGGAGGCTGTCCATGGTATCACACTGGCGGTTGTAGGATTCGTCTGTTTCTGCCAGCACCTGGGCAAATTCCGGATAGTTCCAGTAAAACCGTTTGGCCACATGGGCGGTCTTGGGGTTGGGTTTATCCCGGTATTCCCTGGTTCTGGTACGCACCACCAGGATTTTTTCATAGCCCTCATCCAGCGCCCACTGGAAGGGCACCCGGTCGGCACAGCCTCCGTCCAGACAAGGTACCCCCTCCACCTCCACCGGGCGGGACACATAGGGAATGGAGGCTGAGGCCTGCACCGCCTTCATCAACTCCCGGCATTTCCCCTTCTCAAAGTACTCCGCCTTTCCTGTAAGGCAGCTGGTGGCTACCGCCACAAAACGCCGGTCCTCCCGGTAAAACACCTGGGCATTCAAAGGGTCAAACCGATTGTATTCGTCCAGCACAAAGTCAAACCCGATGATGCCGTGGTTGGCACGGTAGGCCTGCACCCCCACATACCGGGAGTCCCACCGGTACTGCAAGTTGAACCGGGCGGAACGGCCGATTTGGCCTGCTGCATAGTTCAGGCCGTTCAGCGCCCCGGCAGATACGCCAATGGTACAGGAAAAGTTGATACCCGCCTCCATCAGGCAATCCAGCACCCCGGAGGTATACATTCCCCGAAAGCCGCCGCCCTCCAGCACGATACAGCCGGAAATCATAGTATCGGGAGCCTGCTTTCTGGGGATTTTTTCCACTTCTGAAAATACTGTCATAGTCATCCTGCTTTCTGCCTGCCCTGTGACAAAGGGCAGCGCTTATCCCTCTATTATTTCAGAAAAAAACCATTTGTCAATAGGAAACTCCGGATTTCTTTTGGACGCCCCATCCCTCGGGGCAGTCTCCCCCCGGGAAAATTCATAAAATTTCGGCACTTTTTTCTGGTATATTCCTTTCTCTTTCTCCCGGAAATGCTTGACGCATTTCCGGTTATCGGGTATAATTTTCATGGAAATACTTGGAATTGTGCAACAAAATCCCAGGATTTTATTGCACAACCTTCACAACCGGAAAGGGGATGAGCCTATCGTTCGGACAGGCCTTGGAAAATCCCATGTAAAAAGAAACAATCAGCTGCAAATTCTCTTACAGCTCCGGGACAATGGACCCATGTCCCGGGTGGATCTGGCCAGACGGCTGAATCTGACAAAAGCGGCCATCTCCCTTTTGGTGGGGGATTTGCTGGAACGGGGCTACCTGACGGAGCTGGGGCAGTGCATTGAAGAAGAGGTAAAGCCCGGAAAGCGGAAAATCGCCCTGGATATTAACGCCGATTACGGCTGCACCATCGGCTGTGTCATTGACATGGCCTATATTCATGCCGGTGCTGCCAACATCAAAGGCGATGTGGTGTATCAGCAGCCCTCCATGCCCATGCGCTGCACCACCAAAAAGGAGATTTTCTCCGAGCTGCTGGAGGCCATTCTGGAAACCGCAGAGGCCCTTCCCCAAAAGCATATTCTGGGCGTGGGTATCGGCGTCAATGATGACCTCTCCGTAATTCTGGGGAAAAACCGCAGCTGGAAATGGGAACTGGAAAACTTTCTTGCCCAGCATTGTCCCTATCCCGTGATTATCGAAAGCAGCACCCGGGCCCTGGCCATGGCCCAATTTGACTACAAGAAAGATTCCTACTGGGAAAATCTTTTGTTTGTGGAGGTCTCCGATGCCCTGAACATGGCCTTCCTTATGGATGGGGAACCCTACCTGGGCTCTCACAGCCGGGCCGGCGACCTGAAACACTGCGTGGTGGACCCGGCTGGTCCCCTATGCTCCTGCGGACGCAGAGGCTGTGCCAATGCCCTGGTTTCCGTCCGCTATGTGCTGAACAATATCCGCACCATTCTCAGCCGGGAAAAGTTCCCGGTGCTCTACGACCTGGTCAACGGAGACCCGAAACAGCTCAACTACGATGCGTTGGTACTGGCTGCCCATCTGGGAGATCCCGGTGCCACAGAAATCTTTACCAAAGCGGACAATCTTTTCTTTGACTGCTGTGTGAATCTCATTTACATCTTTGATCCGGATGTATGCTATATTCACGGTCTGAGTATCTTTGCCCAGGAGTCCATCGACGAGTATAACCACAAGCTGGCAAAGCTTCTGGGAAAACAAAGCTGCACCGTTTTCAAACTCAGCGGATACGGTCAGCAGCAATCCTTCCTGGGAGGCTGTGCCATCGCCGGCCGTAAATTTTTCTATCAGGCCGTCAGTCAGCTTCCGGAGGAAAACGACTGACCTGCATCCACAAAAACACGGTGAAAGTCCCAAGGGACCTTCACCGTGCTTTTTATTTTGCTGCGAATTTTTCCAGGATTCTCATTTTCTTTTCAATGTAATACTGGTAATTATACAAAGACACCGTAGGCGGCACCTTATGATCCACGCTGGGGATGTAGCCCCCCTTCTCGATCACCGGGCACAGGGCTTCCAACTCCGCATCAATGGCTTTGGGTCCTTTCTCCAGGGCAAATTTATTGACACCGCCAATGAGGGCAAACTTGGGGAATTTCTCCCGGAGCAGCTGGGGGGTGGAGCCGGCAATGACCTCCAGGGGGTAATGGCCGTCGATGCCCAAATCAATCATCCAGGGAATAATATCCACGGTGCAGCCGTCGGAATCCAGCAGAATCTTCTGGATATTCCGGCTGCGGAGGAAGGACACCAGCTCCACATAATAGGGCCGCATGAATCTGTCGAAAATCTCCTTGGAAATCATGGAGCCGTTTTTATACGCCATGTCCTCCACAATGCAGGCATATTCCAAAGGCGTGTGGGTCAGCACCATGTCCACATACTGCTTGATAAATTCCAGGTGCTGGGCGTTGATTCCCTGAACCAGCTCCGGTTCGTCATAGTAGGCATAGCAAAGGTTCTCAATGCCAATCAGCTCCCGGGGATACTCCAAAAAGCCGTCCAGCCAGACGCCCGCCGGCTCTCCCTGGCTGCGGAGCAGCTTGATTTTCTCATCAAAGCCCGCAGGCACCCGGCCCTGGTCGCTTCCGTTCATCCGGGGGACGATCTTCTTTTCAAAGTCCTCCAGAGTTTCGATAGGGTATTTGAGGGTCTGGGAGATGGAGCCGGTTTTCTTATGCTCCCGGATGAGGCCGATTTCGCCGCCGTAGAGGATGGTCTCCTCGTCCTCCTCCAGGACTACCTTTTCCAGAGGAGGATAGGGGCCCCATTCGATGCCCTCCATCTCAGCCGGGCCCCAATGGTTCACCATGTTCAGCTCAAAGCCCCGGTCGCCCTTGAAGAAGCTCTCAATTTCCTCATAGGTCTTCAAATGTGTGGGCAGCCCCTCCTGATACCACCGGGTAATGGTCTCCGGCCAGTAGCCGAAATCGAACACAGGAATCCTGTCCGGCTGTTCAAAAGACAGCACCTTCAAAAATCTCTCTGCTGGGGTCATGAAAAAAACCTCACTTTCTAATTTACAAGCTGTAAGCAGACAATGCTTTTCTTCCCCGCCGGGTTTTCATCTCCGCAAGCACCGCCGCCAGGATGGTCAGCACATAAGGCAGGCACTGGATAAACTCCGCCGGAATCGCCACATTGCCCTGAAGGGTGATTTGCAGCGCATCCACCAGTCCGAAGAAAACCGCCGCCAGGGTGACCCCGATGGGGTTATATCTGCCGAAGAGGATGGTGGCAATGGCAATGTAGCCTCTGCCGGATACCATGCCCCGCACAAACATATTCATGTTGCCGATGGACAAAAACGCCCCCGCCAGGCCGCAGCAAAAGCCGCCAATGAGAATGCTGGCATACCGGACCCGGCCTACATCGATACCCAGGGTCTCAGCCGCCTGGTCATTCTGACCGGCTGCCAGCACCCGGATGCCAAAGGGGAATTTGTAAAGCAGCCAATAGGCGGCAATCACCACCACCGGCACCATCAGGGTAATGACTGACAGATTGGTGAAAATCTGCCCCACCACAGGAATCTGACACAAAAGGGGGATATCCACCTTAGGCAATGTGGCTACTGCCGGGGAGTTTCCCTTGTTGCCGAATACGGCGCCCAGGACATAAACCGTCAGGTTGGTGGCGAAAATATTGATAGCCAAACCGCTGACCACATGGTCAATCTTTACGGTCACGCACAGATAGGCATGAATCAGCGCCGAAAGCAAGCCAATCAGGACGCCGCAAATGAGGCCCATCCAGGCGTTTCCAAAATAGTAGCTTCCCATGGCTGCACCGAAGGCGCCCAGAAGCATGGAGCCTTCCAAACCGATGTTGGTAACGCCGGACCGCTCTCCGAAAATGCCGCCCACACCTGCCAGGGCCAGGGGCGTGGCACCCACCAGCATACGGCTGAGGATGGAAACGATAATACCGCTCATTTTACGCCCTCCCCTCTTTTTCCAATCCGAAACAGGCGGCCAAAGCCACGGCGGACGATGTTGATAATCCGGGAATCCGCCACCACCAGAATAAACATCACCGCAATCAGCACATACACCCACTCAATGGAAATGTCGGTATACATATTGATATTCACGCCGCCGTAGTGGAGAAGTCCCATAAACAGACCCACAATCACCGCTCCCACAGGATTGTTCCGGGCGATGACCGCCACAATCATGCCGTCGTAGCCATAGCCTGGGGAGAAATTCAGCTCCATATAGCCGTAAGCGCCCATGACACGCTCCGCTCCTGCCAGGCCGCCCAGCATACCGGAGATGCAGATGGCCGCCATCAGCACCTTCTTGGCGGAGATTCCGGCAAACCGTGCAGCGGTCATATTCTTGCCCACCGCATCGATACGCCAGCCCAGGCTGGTGCGGTAAATCAGGAATATCAGCACCACCGCTGCCAGCAGGCTGAGGAACAGTCCCACATTCACCTGATCCGGCGGTGCGAGCTGGGGCAGCAGGGCATTTTCCGGGAAGGGGTTGGTGCGGGGATTGATTCCGTCCTCCTTCATGAAATTCAGCAGAAGGAAGGACACCATGGCCGAGGCCACATAGTTGAGCATAATGGTGGACAGCACCTCATGAACATGGAAGCGGATTTTCAGCCAGCCTGCCAGAGCCGCCCAGGCTCCTGCCACTGCCATGGCTGCCGCCAGACAGCAAAGCACTTTCAAAACCGGCGTGGAGATAGGCACATACAGCGCCACCGCCGCCGCTGCCAGTCCGCCCAGATAAATCTGCCCTTCAATACCCACATTGAACAGGCTGCACCGGAAGGCCACCGTGGCTGCCAGGCCGCAGAAAATCAGGGGCGTGGTTTTTCCCAGTACCTTGAGAATGCCGGACATACTGGTCAGGGGGTCAATCAGCAGATAGTAGTAAACCTCCAGAGGGTTTTCCCCCTGTGCCAGAATCAGAATGCTTCCCAGCACCATGGAAATGAAGATGTTTACAACAATCATGCCGATTTCTCTGGCAAAGGAACTGCCCTTGTCTGCCAGCGTGGGGACAAGTTTTTTGTCTTTCATGGGCCCACCTCTTTCTTCACGCCGCCCAACATCAGGGCTCCGATTTCCTGCAGGTCAATATCCCGGTTTTCCAAAACGTCCATCAGCAGTCCCTGATACAAAAGGCCGATACGGTCTGACAGCCGGACAATCTCCGACAGCTCCGTGGAAATGAGGATGATGCACTTCCCCGCTGCCTTGTACTCCTCCAGCTTTTCATAGACAAAGCGGATCGCTCCAATATCCAGTCCACGGGTGGGATTCACCGCCAGAATCACCTGGGGGTCCGTCAGGGCGCACTCCCGGGCGATAATCACCTTCTGCTGATTGCCGCCGGACAAATCCCTTACGGGCTCCTCTGTGCTTCCATAGCGCACATCAAAATCCCGCAAAAGCTGGGCAACCCGGGTGCGTATTTTCTCCACAGAGAACAAAGGTCCCAACCAGCGGAACTGGGGCAGGTTTTCATTGCCCAGCACCGCATTGTGGGTGATGGAGCTGTCCATCACCAGGCCCTCATGCTGCCGGTCCGGCGGAATACAGGCAACCCCCATTTTTCGGATTTTGTCCGTAGTCAGGTGGGTGGTATCCCGCCCCAGCACCATGATGCTTCCTGCTTCCACCTTTTGCAGACCCAGAATACTCTCCACCAGCTCCTGCTGGCCGTTGCCGTCCACACCGGCAAAGCCCAGAACTTCGCCCTCATAAGCCTCCACAGAGATTCCCTGGAGGGCGCAGCCAAATTCCGTTTTTCCGGTGGTGAGATTCTGAAGCCGGATTGCCGGGTTCCCCCGTTCCACCGGAAGGGGTTTTCCATCAATGTTAATCTCCCGGCCCACCATCATCTCCACCAGGCGCTCCTTCGTTGCCTCCTGTCGGGTAACGGTGCCCATATACCGGCCCTGCCGCAGCACAGAAATTTCATCGGACACATCCAGCACCTCATCCAGCTTGTGACTGATGAAGAGGATGGTCTTTCCCGCTTTTTTCAATGCCCGCATACTGTCCAACAGCTGCTGAATCTCCCCGGGCGTCAAAACCGCCGTGGGCTCGTCCAGAATTATGTACTTGGCTTTGCGGTAAAGCACCTTGAGAATTTCCACCCGCTGCTGCTCCCCAACGGTCAGATTGCCTACCAGTTCCTCCATATTCAAGGTGGTGCCGTAGGCCTCACAGGCCGCCTGGATTTCCCGGATTGCCTGTGCCTGATGGATGGTCCCGGATTTTTTCCGGGGCTCTACCCCCAATATAATATTTTGCCATACCTTCAAAATGGGAATCAGCATGAAATGCTGGTATACCATACCGATTCCCAGGCGGGTAGCTTCCCGTGTTCCCCGGAATCTGACCTCCTGGCCGTCAATGGAAATGGTTCCCTTGGTGGGCTGGAGTACACCGCTTAAAATACTCATCAACGTGGACTTTCCTGCGCCGTTTTCCCCGACGATTGCATGAATCGTCCCCTCCTGAATGTGAATGCTCACATCCTCCAGAGCCAGCTTCCCGGAAAAGTCCTTGGTGATGCCATTCATCCGGATGCCATCGGTTCTGACGCCCATTTTTTCACCTCCAAGTATTGCTCACATTAGCTTTCCAGCACATCCGTTACCGTAATCTCACCGCTGATGATCTTCTCCCGGATTTCCTTCAGCTGGGTAATTTCCTCTTCCGTAAAGTGCCGGCTGTAGACAATGCCCACACCTTCGTTGGACAGGTCAGCTACGAAGTGACCGGACACGTCCTCGCCCTTGACGGCCTTCTGGATGGCTTCGTATACGGCCACCTCACCCCGGGTCAGCATACTGGTCAGCACCGTATCCGGAGCCACCTCTTCCTGGTCCACATTCACGCCAATGGCCCAGACACCGGCTTCCTTACAGCCGTCAATCACGCCCAGACCTGCGCCGCCGGCAATCTGGTAAACCACATCCGCACCATTGTTCACCATATCCAGGGTAATGGACTTGGCGGTGGTGGTATCGGACCAGGCCTCCCAAGTGGTGCCGATATACTTGGTGATCACCTGAATGTCGGGGTTAATGGACTTGGCACCTTCCTCAAAACCTACAATAAATCTGCTGATGGTGGGAAGGTCCTGTCCGCCCACACAGCCCAGAATGCCCGTTTCGCTCTTCATAGCCGCCGCAGCACCTGCCAGGTAGGAACCCAGGTGGGTCAGGTACTCCACGCACATGATGTTCTCCCCTTGCAGGAAGGAGTCGATGGTTACAAAGGATACCTCCGGTGCAGAAGGCGCCAGTTCCTCAATAATGGTGTCATAATCCGGAACAGCGGCGACGATCATGTCATACTTCTGGTCAATGAGGTTCTGCATGTAATCCATCACCTGGGTGGTGTCCTTGGGCTCCAGCACCTTGTACTCGATGCCAAAGTCTGCAGCGGCGTTCTGGCAGCCCAGCAGGGCCTGGTCGTTCATGGACTTGTCTCCCAGACCTGTCAGACCGGTAATCAGACCTACCTTCAGCTGACTTCCGCCCTGGGTGCTTCCCTCTTCGGATTTGGGTTTGCAGCCTGTGAGTATCATGCCTACAATCATCACAGCCACCAACATCAACGGGAAAACCTGTTCTTCTTCATAACTTCCATCTCCTTATTTTTATTTCATACCAGAGTTTTTGCCTCTGAAGTATGTTCTTTTCGGGTGTTTTTGCGGGGAAGAAAAATTTTCCTGAAAATCGTCTTGCATTAGTTAGATGATTGTACTATAATTAGTAAAAAAATATAACCTCTGTAAGCATTATAAATCGCCGAATTTCTTTTGTCAATAATAACCTAAAAAAATTTTTCAGGAGGTTTTATTATGTCAATTTTGTCCCGCGACCGTGTAAGCACCGCTCTAGCCCACCGGCAGCCGGATCGGGTCCCCCTGGATTTTTGGGCCGTCCCTGAGGTGTGGGAAAAGCTCTTCGCCCATTTTTCCACCCGGGACGAGGAAACGGTGCTCAGCCAGCTGGGGGTGGACATCCGGCAGGTGCAGCCGGAGTATATAGGGCCACCCCTTCGCACCCTCCCCAACGGCACCTTCTACGATCCCATGGGCTGCCACCGCCGTCTGGTTAAGAACGACCTGTGCACCTACGACGAGTATGCCTCCTATCCCCTGGCGGAGGCAGAAACTATCGAGGATCTGGAAAACTACCCCTACTGGCCCAATCCCCAGGATTATGATTACGCCAGCCTTCCCCAAAGAATCGGCAAGCTGAAAGACACCCACTACATCAAACTGGAAACCGGCGGAATCTTTGAGTTTGCCTGGGCTCTGCGGGGCATGGAAAACTTCATGATGGATATGATTTTGCAGCCGGAAATCCCCAGCTACATCATGCAAAAGCTTACGGATTTTTACATTGCCTATGTGGACAATGTGATGCAGGCCGCAGGGGAATACTACGACATGGTGTATACCTACGACGATATTGCCGGTCAGCACGGACTTCTCCTCTCCCGCAGCACCTGGGAGGAGATAATCAAACCCTTCCACCAGCAGCTGAACGCCGCCATCAAAAGGCATGGAAAAACCATTATGTACCACTCCTGCGGCGCCATTTTTGACATGATTCCGGCGCTGGCAGAGCTGCCCATTGATGTGCTCAATCCTCTCCAGCCCAAAGCCGACGGGATGGATTTTGAGAAAATCAAAGCCTGCTTTGGCAAGGAGCTGAGCTTCCACGGGGGAATCGACATTCAGGAGCTTCTGCCCCGGGGCACCCAGGAGCAGGTTCGTCAGGCCGTTCGCCATGCCATTGACACTCTGGGGCCGGGAGGGGGCTACATTCTCAGCAGTGCCCATTACATTCAGGCCGATACCCCCGTAGACAATATTTTAGCCATGTACGACGAGGCCCGGAACTACCATCCGGCCCGGCCGTAAATATGCTTACAGAAAGAGAGGCTGTTGCAAATGTATCCTCCCACCCCCCACAATCACGCCGCTGCCGGAGAAATTGCGGAAACGGTCATCCTGTGCGGCGATCCCTGTCGGGCACGCTACATCGCCGAAAACTATCTGACAGACGCCGTCTGCTATACCCAGGTCCGGTGGATTCCGGGCTATACCGGCTACTATCAGGGGAAGCCCGTATCCGTTCAGGCCCACGGCATGGGCATTCCCTCCCTGGCTATCTATATCACCGAGCTATTCCGGTTTTATGGTGTGAAACGCATCATCCGGGTCGGCTCCGCCGGTGCCATCGACCCCTCCCTGCACAACGGGGATGTACTGGTTGCCATCAGCGCCTGTGCCTCCGCACCCCTTGGGGAAATTTACGGCATTCCCGGAACCTACGCCCCCACTGCCTCCTATTCCCTTCTTGCCCAGGCCGTATTCGCCATAAAAGACAGGGATTTGCCCCTGAAAGTAGGTATGGTTTTATCCGACGACATTTTCTACCGGCAGGATAATCTGCCTGCCATCTGGAATCGTGCCGGTGTTCTGGCTGTGGAGATGGAGACTGCCGGGCTTTATCTGCTGGCAGCTATGGAAAACAAGCAGGCTGTATCCATCCTTACCATCACCGCTGAACTCTATGACGGCGGAAAAGAGACGGATGACTACACCCTCCAATCCACCTATGACGCCGCCATCCAAAGCGCATTGGATACCGCCATTCTGGACGTGGCTTTTTGATGTATAGCAAAGCTCCCCATGGCATGGGACTTACCCACGCCATGGGGAGCATATGATTTACCGCAAAAACGGTGCAGGCATAGACAGCACCCTGGGCACCGTCAGCCGTCTGGGGATTGTCCGCCATGCAGGCTGGATTCCGGAAGCGGAAAACAGGAGCAGGAAGAACATTCCTGTCTGAATCCAGAACACGGTCACATCCGTAATCCCGTGAACCAGCACAGCCAGGGAAACCGCAGCAATCAAAATGCACTGTTCCCGGCAGATGTAATTCTTGTACCGCAGGTACAGCTGCCGAGCCTGGCAAATCACGAATCCACTCAGCAAACCGGTACCTACAATTCCGAAGTTCAGCAGTGTGTCCAGCAGCAGATTGTGGCAGTGATATGTATCATAGCCGCCAAACTGGGCATAGGCCAGCGGATAGGCTTTCGGGCCCCGGCCAAACAGAGGGGTTTCCATAATTCCCTTGAGCGCAGTGCTCCAAATGGTCACACGGCTTCCAAAGGTATCCTCCACATCCCCCAGCCGGGGGTACAGCTCCGGCACCAGCATCACAAGAATTCCTCCAGCCAGTACCAGGAAAGCGCCGATAATCACCAGTTTCTTCCGCCGGAACATCAAAAGCATTGCCATCACGGAGATAATCATGGTGGCAAGAGATGACATACTCCCGCACAGATACAGCCCCAGCAGGTTGGCAAACACTGTCACCAGATACACCCAGCGGAAGCGGGCATGGTTCAGAATCTGGTAAGTGCCAACCAGAACCATAAAGACCGCCATGGTGCCGTAGTAATTGGCATTGAAGAACATGGACTCCGGGCGGAAAAAGGGATTGTCAGACCACATCAGAACCTTCTGCCCCACCGCCACACCGGCGCAGGCGATGCTGCACAGGCAGGCAATATGCAAAAGCCGGCCGAACAGCTCCCGGGTCATAATGCTTCTTAAGTACATAGCGCAAATCACAGCCGCCAGCAGCAAAGCCATTTCCCGAATGCCGTTATAATTGTGGTAAAAGGCTGCAACATAGAAGGGAATCAGCATGGGCAGTACCAGCCAGCTGGCCCAGGGGTTGTCAAACACCCGCTCCCGCAGTTCCCGGCTGCACACCACCAAACCTGCAATCAGGTAAACCACCGTTTCCGTCACATAATAGGGTAAAAAAATGGAAACCGTCAGCACGATGGGAATGGCAGATACCAGAAAAGACCACGCAGGCATAAAAGATGCTTTTGCTGTTTTCATCATTTCCATTTCCTTTCCAAAAGTTTTGCAAAGGCCCTTCTGCCAATCCCAATCGGCAGAAAAACCTTTTCATGGGTTACGATATTATAATCCATTTCCCATGAAAAAGGCAATGGCAACAATGGTCGAATAATACCATTTCCGGCTCCGTAATTTTATGCAAGTTGTACTGTTTTTGGCTTAAATATGAACATTCATTCCATTTTTGCAGCTCTGTTTCCTGAAAATCGCCAGACAAGCAAACAGAACCAGAGAAAATGCCACAGCTGCCAGGATTCCCAGCTTCAGGTTATCCCCGAATATTCCGGACACCATGCCCACCAGGGTGGGACCTAAGGTGCAGCCTGCATCCCCGCCCAGAGCCAGCAGGGCAAACATGGCTGTTCCGCCGGTGGGCAGCATGGCAGAGGCCTTACTGAAGGTGCCCGGCCACATGATACCCACAGACAAGCCGCACACAGCACAGGCCACCAGGCTGAGCTGGGGGGACGGAAACAAAGAGATGCCCAGATATGTGAGGATGCACAAAGTGCAGCTTGCCGCCATGAACCGTTCCAAAGGAATGCGGTCTCCGTATTTTCCGTAAAAGAGCCGGGACAAGCCCATCAGCACCGCAAAGGCCATGGGACCTGCCAGGTCCCCGGCGGTTTTGGAAATTCCCAGTCCGTTTTCCGCAAAGGCAGAAGCCCACTGGCTGACCGCCTGCTCACTGGCTCCGGCACAGAGCATCATCAGAAGGAGAATCCAAAAAGTCTTCATAGAAAACAACTGGCGGATTTTTAAGCCCTGTTCCCCATCCTTAATAAGGGATGCCATGGGAACCCGGGTAAAGGCCACCGCATTCAGAAGGGGAATGGCAGCCCATACCAGGGCAAGCATTTTCCAGTTCTCCACGCCCCAGATACGGAAAAACACCGTGGACAGCAGCACCACCCCCACATGACCCCAACAATAAAAGGAGTGGAGCATACTCATGGCCTTTTCCTTGTGGTCGGAGGGACAGGCCTCCACCACCGGACTGACCAGGACTTCCAGCAGTCCCCCGCCGATGGCATACACCATCACGGAGAACAGGATGCCGCCGAACCCGAGAAGCTCCGGCAGCACTGTCAGAAGCAGCAGTCCCACACCCGAGAGAATGTGGGCCAGCACCATGGAAGCCCGGTATCCAATCCGGTCCACAAATCCCACAGAAAGCAAATCCACCGCCAGCTGGATTCCAAAATTGAAGGTCACCAGCAAGGTAATCTGGGACAAGGGAATCCCATAATCAGACTGGAAAGTCAAAAACAACAGGGGCACAAAGTTGTTGATAATCGCCTGCACAATATAGGCAAGAAAACAGGCGGTAATGGTTTTGTTGTAAGCGTTTTTCATAAGCATCTTCCTGTCCGGCATATAATCAGCCACACCATATCACAGATACCGGCGTTTTTCAACCGTTGTTTTCCGAAATATGCCCATGGCATATCCCACAAGTAATGTCCAGGCAACAAAAGCCACGCCAAAACGCCATTACCTGCACCCCCTTGCGGGGAGTGACCACCTGTAAAAATCGCGCGGACTGGCTGGCGGAATTTCAATCCACACTCCCCTTGCGGGGAGTGACCTCTCTCTGGAGGGGCTGGCCCCAAAGCCTCTGCTATTTCAATCCACACTCCCCTTGCGGGGAGTGACATCTTTCGGCTGGCTGATTTCTCATCCCAGCCGGATTTCAATCCACACTCCCCTTGCGGGGAGTGACTTGCCGGTGCCGTACTTGACCTTGTGGGACATGATATTTCAATTCACACTCCCCTTGCGGGGAGTGACCTGGTGGAGAGGCCGGCAACATTGCGCATTTTGGTATTTCAATCCACACTCCCCTT
>DVFK01000064.1 GCA_018713285.1 Candidatus Faecousia excrementigallinarum | reverse complement strand
CCCTTGCGGAAGCAGCTTGCATATAATACCACCCCGTCCCCACTTTGTCAAGCACTTTTTTACAGTTTTTTGCAAAAAATTTCGGGGCCTGAAAACAGGCCCCGAAACAGGTAACTTTTCTTACTCGATTTCCTGGATAATACCGTAATCTCCGCCGTTTCTACGATATACAACAGAGAACACACCGCCATTTTCCTGATCCCGGAAAGCAAAGAAGCTATGCTCCAGCAGGTTCATCTGCAAAATGGCCTCTTCTCTGGTCATGGGCTTCATCTGGAAGCGCTTCACCCGGGCGATGTGGTACTCGTCCTCCCGCTCGTCCTCTGCAAAGGAGGTAGCATCCACGGTGCGGGTAAAGGCATCCTGGCGCAGGCGGCGAGCCAGACGGGTCTTGTTCTTGCGGATCTGGCCTTCGATGGTGCCAACAGCGGCATCGATGGAGGCAAACATATCCGAGGTGCTTTCCTTGGCCCGGAACCAGGTGCCGGCACCATGAACCGTCAGCTCTACATTATTCCGGTTCTTCTCCACAGAAAATACCACAAGTGCTTCCGCATCCTCCTCAAAATACCGTGCCAGCTTCATAACCTTTTTTTCGGCGTAGGCGTGAACATTCTGGGGCAGCTTGACCTTTTTCTCACTGTACTGAAATTTCATATGCGGCAGCTCCTTTCATATCACCGGTCTTCCGGTGTGCTTATACTATACCCCATTTCGGCAAATCGGACAAGAGGTATGGGGGATTTTTTACAAAATTTTCACCCTTCGGACAAACCGAAGGGTGAACTGCATTAAGTTTCCTCGTCCAGGGAGCCTTCCTCGTCCAGAAGCTCCGCCATGGTCAGGTTATACACGCTTTCTGCCTTTTTCTCAAACAGCCGTCCCAGCCGCACCGCCTGCCGCTGATTGGGCGCCACCAGCTCCAGGGTCATGAGATTTCCCATCTCGTCATCCAAGGCCATGATGACAGAATAATCCCCGTTGTCCCGGGGGACAATCTGGGTTTTCACAAAGCTGCTGCGGCGCAGCTGCCGGTTGAACCGGGCCACTGCATTCTCTGCCCGCTGCTTCACGGTGTAGGCAATGGAGTCCTCCGTGATGGCTCCGTCATTTCTGCCCTTTTCCGTAATCTCGTAATGGGTTTCGTCGGTTGGCCGCAGGTGTCCCGATTCTACCATCTGGGGAACGGCAGTGCATACATCAAAATAACTCAGGCATTCGTCCTGGTAGCACAGCTCATAAATCTCCTGCATGGTCATGGGGTAGTTGGAGCGAGCTGTCACAAACAGAATCAGCACCTTCACATCCATCATATCGTGAATAAAACCAAGTCTTTGCATACACTTCACCTCTTAAGGATTATTATACAGAATACCCATGAAAAATCAAGCACAACCGCAAAGCGCCTTGCATATTCTGGGCTGAAAGGGTGATTTTTATGAATTCCTTGAAACTGCTGCTGTCCGGCGGCTCTCCGGCGCTGCCCTACGCCGGGGAAATTCTGTCGAGAGCCGGCGTGGAGGTAGTGCAGGAGCCTTCGGCGGATACGGCCGTGGTACTGCTGCCGGTTCCCAGCTTTGACGACCAGGGGAACATCAAAGGCGGGGGTTCTCCGGAGAGTCTTCTCCAAGAGCTTCCAAAGAATGTACTGATTCTGGGGGGAAACCTGAATCATCCCATTTTCCAGGACTACGAAACTGTGGATTTCTTGCAGGATCCAGATTATGTTGCCCAGAATGCCGCCATCACTGCCCACTGCGCCCTCCGGGAGGCCATGGACCGGCTGCCGGTAACCCTGGAGGGGCAATCCGTACTGGTCATCGGCTGGGGAAGAATCGGAAAGTGCCTTGCCCGCCTTCTTCAGGGGCTGGATGCCCGGGTGACCATTGCCACCCGGAAGGAATCTGACCGGGCCATGGCTGCCGCCCTGGGGTACACCGCCATCTCCCTGGGGGAAATCCAATCCCGGGACTACCGGCTGATTTACAACACCGCCCCGGCCCCGATTTTGCCGGAGGAGGATAGCCCTGCCTTGAAAATCGACCTGGCTTCCCGGAAGGGCATGGGTGGCAAGGATGTGGTATGGGCCAGAGGATTGCCAGGCAAGGACACCCCGGAAAGCTCCGGTGCCCTGATTGCCCGGAGGGTTTTGTCTATTTTGAAGGAAAAGGGGTATGTGTTATGACCGTAGGGTTTGCCCTTTGCGGTTCCTTTTGTACTTACGCTTCCGTGTTCCCGGTGATGGCGGAGCTGGCAAAAAAGCACCGGGTCATCCCGATTTTTTCCCAAAGTGCCTACACTTTGGATTCCCGGTTCGGCACCGCCCAGTCCCACATTGACCGGGCAACGGCCATTTGCGGTCAGCCTCCCTTACACACCATCCCAGAGGTGGAGCCCATTGGTCCCAAAAAACTTCTGGACGCCCTGGTGATTGCCCCCTGCACCGGCAACACCCTGGCAAAGCTGGCCCACTCCATTGCCGACACCCCGGTGACCATGGCTGCCAAAAGCCATCTGCGAAACGGAAGACCCATTTTGCTTGCCGTATCCACCAACGACGCCCTGGCCGGGGCGGCAGAGAACATCGGAAAACTCCTGTGCCGCCGCAACTTCTATTTTGTTCCCTTCGGACAGGATGACCCCATCAAAAAGCCCACCAGCATGGTGGCAGATTTTTCTAAGCTTCCCCAGGCTCTGGAGGCAATGATGGAGGGGCGGCAGATTCAGCCCATTCTTCTATAATGTATATGAAAGGGACGGTCTGTTTTTCCAGACCGTCCCAAATTTCAGAGTTTTTCCACTTCTGCCAGCCAGATATTGGCATAGGCGTCGCTGGGCATCCGCCAGTCTCCCCGGGGACTGAGGGACACATTGCCCACCTTCACGCCCTCCGGCATACAGCTGCGCTTGAACTGCTGGGTAAAGAACCGGCGGTAGAAGGACTTGAGCCATTTTTTGATGGTTTCCTGGTCAAAATCCTCCCGGAAAGCCCGGCAGGCCAGAGTGTAAATCTTAGTGGGAGAGAAAGCAAACCGCACCACATAATACAGGAAGAAGTCATGGAGGGCATAAGGTCCCACCAAATCCTCCGTGTACTGGACGATGTTACCCTTTTCGTCCGGGGGCAGCAGCTCCGGGCTGATGGGGGTGTCCAGAATGTCCTGAAGGACTGCCTTGGAGGAGGCAAAGGCCTCGCTCTCGGAGATGGCGGAGATCATCCAACGCATCATGGTTTTGGGGATGGAGGCATTCACGCCGTACATACTCATATGGTCGCCGTTGTAGGTGCACCAGCCCAGAGCCAGCTCCGACAAATCTCCGGTCCCCACCACGATACCCCCCACCACGCTGGCAAAGTCCATGAGAATCTGGGTCCGCTCCCGGGCCTGGGCGTTTTCGTAGGTGCCGTTGAACACCGTGGGGTCGTGGCCGATGTCCCGGAAGTGTCCGGTCACCGCCTCTTTGATGCTGATTTCCTTGGTGCTGACCCCCAGCTTCTCCATCAGCTCCCAGGCATTGCGGTAGGTTCTGTCGGAGGTGCCGAAGCAGGGCAGGGTCAAAGCCCACACATCCGTGGCAGGTCTGCCCAGCCGGTGCATGGCACCCACCGCCACCAGAAGCGCCAGGGTAGAGTCCAGTCCGCCGGACACGCCTACCACTGCCTTGCAGCCCAGCTGATTCAGCCGCTGGGCAAGGCCTGCCACCTGAATCTGGAAGATGGACATACACCGCTCCAGGCGGTCTGCCTTTTCCGAGGGGACAAAGGGCAGTTTTACCAGGGGGTACAGGCTGCCGTCGCTGCGGAGCTGGGTTCCGGGGCAGCGCTGCATCCGCATGGGTTCCAGCTTGCCAAAGAAGGAGGAGGCGTCCCGGACGCTTTTGTTTCTTCTGCGGATGGCACGAATCATGCCCACGTCCGCATCCTGGAACATCAGGTACTCCGTGGCAATCAGTTCCTGATTCTCCGCCAGAATCTGCCCATCCTCTGCCACCAGGCTGTGACCGGAAAACACCAGGTCCTGGGTGGATTCGGTGCAGCCGGAGGACACATAGGCATAAATGCAGTTGCAGATGGAGGACTGGTGCTGCACCAGCTGCCGCCGGAAGTTCCGCTTGCCCACGGTCTCATTGGAGGCGGACAGGTTGATAATCACCTCTGCCCCGTTGATGGCCTGCAAAGTGGAGGGGGGCATGGGGGTCCACAAATCCTCGCAGATTTCCACACCCATCACCGTACCGTCCCCCAGGCGGAACAGCACGTCCCGGCCCACGGGAATCTTCCCCTCCTGGGAAAGGCCCACTTCCTCCGGGGAGACTTCCACCTGCTGCAAATCCTCAGAGGAGGAGAACCATCTCCGCTCGTAAAACTCGTCATAGTTGGGAAGATACGTCTTGGGTACCAGGCCGTAGCAAATGCCATTTTGCAGCACTGCCGCACAGTTATACATCTGGCCTCCCAGAACCACCGGCAGTCCTACCGCCACGGTCAGCTCCGGGCGTTCCCGGGAGCACAGGGCAATCTCTTGAAGCCCCTCCCGGCAGGCTCGGAGCAGTGTCTCCTGGAAAAACAGGTCAGCGCAGGTATAGCCCGTCAGCGCCAGCTCCGGGAACACCACCACATCTGCCTTCCCCGCATCCGCCTCCCGGATGCGCTCACAGATATTTTCCACATTCTTTCTTACTTCTCCCACCTGTACCCGGGGCACAGCGCAGGCAATGCGTATATAATCCAGCATGGAATCCCTCCGTCAGGAACAAGATAGGTTAATCATAGCACATTCTGGGGAAATTGCAAGGTGCCGAGACGCCCCGCCGCCCTGTAGATGGATATTTTTTGTGGATTTTGAAAAATCAGGGTATCCAAAAAGGCAAATATGCTGTATAATATTTCCCGGATATTTTTACCTTGGAAGGGAGCTACAATACATATGGTAACGAAAGAATACTTCGGCAGCTTTGCCGACGGCACCGTTTACGCCTACACCCTGAAGAATCAGGCAGGTATGGCTGTGACCCTGCTGACCCGGGGTGCTGCGGTACAGAAGATTTGTGTTCCGGTAAATGGCAAAACCGTGGATATCTGCCTGGGATTTGACACCATTGAGGAATATCTGGCGGACACCTGCTATCTGGGCGTGGTGGTTGGCCGGAACTGCAACCGCATCGGCGGCAGCCGCTTCCCCCTGAACGGCCAGACCGTGGTGCTGCCGGCAAATGAGGGAGAAAATCAGCTCCACGGCGGTCCTGTAGGCTTTAACAGCCGGATCTGGGCTGCCAAGGCCGGAGAAAACTCTGTCACCTTCACCTATCACTCCCCCGACGGAGAGGGTGGATACCCGGGAAATGTGGCCCTCAGCGTCACCTACACTCTGGACGAGGACAACGGCCTGCGGCTGGATTACACCGCCACCCCCGACCAGGACACGGTGGTAAATCTCACCAACCACACCTACTTCAACCTGAACGGCGGCGGCTCAGTGGGCGAGCACATCCTGCAGCTGGATGCGGATGCCTACACCCCGGTAAATGATCAGCTGATTCCCACAGGAGAGATTGCCCCGGTGGATGGCACTGCCTTTGACTTCCGCACCCCCAAGGCTCTGGGACAGGATATGGGCAAAGTCGGTCTTTACGACAACAACTTCTGCCTCAACGGCACCGGCCTGCGGAAGGTTGCCACCTTGCAGGGGAAGGAGCTGACCATGGAAGTGGAGACCACCTGCCCCGGCATGCAGGTTTACAGCGCCACTTTCGGTGCTCCCAAGACCGGAAAGGGCGGCGCTGCCTATGAGGGCAACTGCTTCGTGTGTCTGGAAACCCAGGCCTATCCCGACGCCCTGAACCACCCCAATTTCCCCAGCACCCTGGTTCCCGCCGGCGGCCTGTATCATAAGACTACCGTGTACCGGGTCAAGCCCACCAAGTAAGCCATTCCCTCCCCCAGGGCTTCTGGGGGAGGGTTGCTTTTTTCCGCTGGCTATTTTATAATAAACTCCAAACAGGAAAGAAGGCTTAGGGTTATGAAAGCATGGAAGCATTTTGTCACCATTACCCGGCACCGGCATCTGGTGATGGCCGGGTGTTTCCGGGTGGGGCTGTACCGGCAGGGGTTGACCCACGATTTGTCCAAATACTCTCCCACGGAATTTCTCACCGGGGCAAAGTATTATCAGGGCACCCGCAGTCCCAACGCCGCCGAGCGGGAGGAAAAGGGATACAGCCTGGCCTGGATGCACCACAAGGGCCGCAATCGCCACCACTATGAGTACTGGACGGATATGGACCCGGTAAAGAAGGACTATGCCGCCCAGCCCATGCCCCGGAAGTATCTCGTGGAAATGGTGATGGACAGAAGGGCCGCCTGCATGGTATATGAAGGGAAGAACTACAATCCCGGCTCTGCCCTGGCCTATTTTGAGAAAAGCCGGGAGCGGACGCTCATGCATCCCCAAACCCAGAAGGAGCTTTCCTATCTTCTGACCATGCTGAAAGAGCAGGGAGAGGAAAAGACCTTCCATTACTTAAAGCACAGCGTACTCAAGGGAAAGCCCTTCCCCTGGGAGGCGGAAAAGCCGGAATAAGTCCGGTTTTTCCGGGTATACTGTCCTTGGAAAATTTTTCGGAAAAACGAAAAATTCTTCTTGACATTTTTCCCCATCTGTGTATAATAATAACCGTGCTTGTCACAGAGCTTCTCAAGAAGCTTCTATAGAGGATTAGTGTAACGGTAGCACACCGGACTCTGACTCCGTTCGCGGGGGTTCGAATCCCTAATCCTCTGCCAGAAACCGCCGATGCCAGAAGGCATCGGCGGTTTCTTTTGCCTAAAACCCAAAGGCGGTTTCCTTACGGATATTGCATTGCAGGAAGGGGCTCACTCCCATGAATTTATTTGGCTGGCCTTTCCGGAACGGCGGTTTTTTTCGCCGGTATCCCTGGAAATATCTATTGACAGGTCTCCCTCCAGAGGTTATACTGAAAGCGGAACCAGTA
Organism: Candidatus Faecousia excrementigallinarum; assembly: GCA_018713285.1. Lineage (GTDB taxonomy): Bacteria > Bacillota > Clostridia > Oscillospirales > Oscillospiraceae > Faecousia > Faecousia excrementigallinarum. The sequence continues at coordinate 24,212 of DVFK01000064.1, read as the reverse complement.
AAGTAACCGGTGCATTGCGCCGTAATGCTTGGGGATAAGCTCCCGGCTGGTTCCTTTTTTGCCCAATCAAACAGAAAAAAACTGACCGGTGAGAAGGAACTCTCTTCCGGTCAGGTTTTTTCTGCGGTGCTATCCAGAGGGCAATCTGCCAAAGGGGGAATGGCAGCAGTGGAAGCTGTAAACGGCTGCGGCAAGCCCTGATGGGTCGCCGCAGCCGTTTTTCCGCGTACAAATCGCCCGGCGCTGTACTTGCAGGCCCGGCTGAACACAGGTCTGAGCAGGTCTCCTGACTTGGAAATCTTCAGCGCTGCACGGCCTTCTCAGGAAAAATCCCAATGACCGACTTTCGTCAAGTGCAGTGCCTCCCTCCATACAGTGGCGGTACCGTCCGTGATTCTCACACGATTCTCTATTCTCCCGGAAAGGCAACCCCTTCCCCGGGCACTCAGACACTTATTCATTTGCAAGACTAAGATACCACCAACCGGGCGGTTTGTCAATACGGTTGATTTGCAGAATTGTTTATTGTATGATAAGGAAAAACACAAGGAGAAAAAGCAATGTATCAGAAGCAAAAAACAATCTGGTCTGTGCTTCTGGCTGCGGTGCTGACCCTCAGCCTGCTGTTGGGGGGCTGCAGTGTGGACGATGTGTCCCCTACCACCCAAAGCACACAGGCCACGCAGCCGGAAACCACTGCCCCCACCCTTCCCCAGGGTTCGGAACTTAAGGTGCGGTTTTTGGATGTGGGGCAGGCGGATGCCGCCCTTATCAGCTGTGACGGACACCATATGCTCATTGACGGCGGAAACCGGGGGGATTCCAACCTGATTTATTCCGTGTTGCAGCGGGAGGAAATCTCTTATTTGGACATGGTGGTAGCCACCCACGCTCACGAGGATCATGTCGGCGGTCTTCCCGGTGCTTTCCAGTACGCCTCCGCCGGGCTGACCCTGTCCCCGGTGACGGCCTATGACAGCGATGTGTTTGAAACCTTCGCCGCCAAAGCTCAGGAAAAGGGCGGCGGTCTCACCGTACCCCAGCCGGGAGACACCTACCCCTTAGGCAGTGCCACCGTCACCATTTTAGGGGTCAACGGGGCAGAGGACACCAACAACACCTCCATTGTCCTGCGGATTGACTATGGAGAGACCGCCTTCCTGTTCACAGGAGATGCAGAGCGGGAGGCGGAGCAGGTGATTCTGGATTCCGGCCTTCCCCTGGGGGCAACGGTGCTGAAAGTGGGGCATCACGGCAGCGACACCTCCACCACCTATCCCTTCCTCCGGGAGATTATGCCCCAATACGCCGTGATTTCCGTAGGCACCGGCAACAGCTATGGTCACCCCTGTGAGGACACTCTCAGCAGGCTTCGGGATGCGGATGTGGAGGTTTTCCGGACGGATATGCAGGGAGACATTGTCTGCACCTCCGACGGCGAAACCGTGACAGTACAGCCCCAGCGGAACCAGAACGCCGACACCCTGGGGCCGGTTACCTCCACGGAGCCTTCGGAGACCCAGCCAGAAACCCAGGCACCTTCCCAGGCGGGGATTCAGGTGCTGGCCTGGCCGGAGACTGTAGGGCAGAATGAAACCGCCACAGTCACTATCCAGGGGCTGCCCAACACCAACTACTCCATCACCGTCAACTACAAGTCCGGACCCTCTTCTGCCGAAGGGCTGGAGGACAAAACCAGCGACGGCTCCGGGCAGGTATCCTGGAGCTGGAAGGTAGGGGGACGCACCAGCCCTGGCACCTTCCACATCACCGTCTCCGGCGGCGGAGAAACCATCACCCTACCCTTTACCATAACGGAATAAGCAAAGCGGAGAACCGTTCAAAACGGCTCTCCGCTTTTGTTATTCTTCCCAGTGGAACAGCTTTTCCAGGGCGTCCCGGGCGGCGTCCTGCTCAGCACGCTTTTTGCTGCTGCCCTTGCCGCTGCCTACCTTCTGGTTGTTCAGGTGGACATCCACGAAAAATTCCTTGTCGTGGTCCGGCCCTTGCTCCCCGGTAAGTACATAGGTCAGCACCTGGTTCTTTTTCTGCTGCACCTGTTCCTGGAGGGCGGTTTTGTAGTCCACATTCCGCATCCGGCTTACCGGTACCTCCCGGAGGACAAACCGCTGGATAAGACCTTTCGCTGCCTCCATGCCTCCGTCCAGATAAGAAGCAGCCAGAATGGACTCCACTGCATCTGCCAGGATGGAAGCCCGACGGCGTCCGCCCCCCTGCTCCTCTCCGTGGCCCAGCATCAGGTGTCTGCCCAAATCCAGCTCCTGGGCCACCCGGTCCAGAGCCGCTTCACAGACCATATCCGCCCGCATCCGGGTCAGCTCTCCCTCGGGACGGTCGGGGAAGCTCTTGTAAAGATATTCCGCCACTACCATGCCCAGAATGGAGTCCCCCAGAAACTCCAGCCGCTCGTTGCTTTTCAGGCTGTCATGCCAGTGCTCGTTGGCATAGGAGGAGTGGGTCAGGGCGTTTTGCAGCAGGGTGATATTATGGAAGCGATAGCCCAGAGCTTCCTCCAATTCCTTAATCATGCTTCATTCTCCTTTGCCTGCAAAATCCGCAGACCTGCCTCCAGTTCCTGGGAGAAGTCCTGCCGGGCGGCATCCATGGCCTGCCCCACCGCATTGCGGAAAGCCTTGGCATCGGAGGAGCCATGGGCCTTGATTACCGGCTTGCGAATACCCAGAAACTGAGTGCCGCCAATCTCCCGGTAGTCCAGAAGCTTTTTAAGGTGTTTGATTCCGGAACTGCACAGAAGGGCTGCTACCTTGGTCAGGGCGTTCTTCTTGAACATCCGGCTCACCAAAGACCCCATAAAGGCAGCGGTGCCTTCGATGGCTTTGAGAAGCACATTGCCGGAAAATCCGTCGCAGACCACCACATCCACTGCACCCATAGGCACATCCCGGGCTTCCACATTGCCGGTAAAATTCAGAACGCCCCGGCTGCCAGCCTCCTGCAAAAGGGCATAAGCCTCCTTCTGCAACGGGGTTCCCTTGCTGTCCTCGGTGCCGATGTTCAGAAGTCCTACCCGGGGATTCTCAATGCCTAAGCATTTCTTGGCATACAGAGAGCCCACCAGACCGAACTGCAGGAGAAACTCCGGCGTACACTCGGCGTTGGCACCGCAGTCCAGAATCACCGTCTTGCCGCCGGCCTTATTGGGCATGGCAGGACCCATAGCTGCCCGGCGGATTCCCTTCACCCGCTTTACAAGCAAGGTAGCGCCTGTCAGCAAGGCTCCGGTGCTGCCGGCAGAGATGAAGGCATCTCCCTGGCCTTCTGCCAGCATTCTCAGGCCCACCACCATGGAAGAATTCTTCCGCTTATGTAGCACCGTTGCCGGGTCGTCGTGCATATCCACCACATCGTCGGCGTTGGCAATCTCTACCCCCTCCGGCAGGTCGGAGATGCCGTTTTTCTTCATCACCTGAAGAATCTCCTCTCCCCTGCCCACCAGGGTAATCTGGACGCCAAAGTCCTTGGCCCCCTGGAGTGCTCCCAGAACCGGAGCCTCCGGTGCCAGGTCGCCGCCCATGGCATCGATGATAATTTTCATAGCTGCACCCTCTTTCTACTTAAATACCCGCTTCCACCATCCGGTCGATAATCGCAAGAGAGCGGTTGGCAATGGCCAGATTCTTCTCGGCCTTTTTCCGGATCCGCTGTCCCAGCGGGGAAATGATACTGAAATTCACATTCATCGGCTGAAAATGGGTAATGTTTTCGTCGCTGATGTAAAGGCTCAAAGCGCCGATGGCGGTCTCCTTGGGGAATTCCGGCAAGGGTCTGCCCTGTACCTGGGCCGCCATGGCCACCGCCGCCAGGAAACCGGAGGCGGCACTCTCCACATAGCCCTCCACGCCGGTCATCTGCCCGGCAAAGGCCACCAGAGGATTTCTTCTGTCCCGGTAATACCGATCCAACAGCTTGGGAGACTGGAGGAAGGTGTTCCGGTGCATCACGCCGTAGCGGACAAACTCCGCATTGCGAAGGGCGGGAATCATGGAGAACACCCGCTTCTGCTCCGGGAATTTCAGGTGGGTCTGGAAGCCCACCAGGTTGTAAATGCTCTTGGCGCTGTTGTCCTGGCGTAGCTGCACCACGGCGTAGGGCTCCTTCCCGGTGGCCGGGTCGATAAGGCCCACCGGCTTCAAAGGGCCGAACCGGAGGGTATCGAACCCACGGCGGGCCATCACCTCCACAGGCATGCAGCCTTCAAACACATTCTTGTCCTCGAAGCCGTGAACCTCCGCCTCCTGGGCGGAAACCAGCTCCCGGACAAAGGCCTCATACTCTTCCTTGTTCACGGAGCAATTGACATAATCCGGAGTTCCCCGGTCGTATCGGGACTGCCACCAGGCCTTGGTCATGTCCACCGACTCCGCCGTCACCAGAGGGGCTGCCGCATCGTAAAAATGCAGGTAATCCTCCCCGAAATAGGCGCCGATGGCCTGGGACAATGCGTCGGAGGTAAGGGGCCCGGTGGCGATAATCACCGGCCCTTCCGGCACCTGGGTCAGCTCCTGCTCCACCACGGTGATATTGGGGTGGCTGCGGATTTTTTCCGTGACCATTTTGGAAAAGCCCTGGCGATCCACCGCCAGGCAGCCGCCAGCCTCCACTCGGGTGGCCTCAGCACAGGTGAGAATCAGGCTTCCCAACCGCCGCAGCTCCTCTTTCAAAAGACCCACAGCGTTTTCCAGCCGGTCGCCCCGGAAGGAATTGGAGCACACCAGCTCCGCAAAGGTATCGGCATGGTGAGCCGGCGTCATTTTCTGGGGCTTCATCTCGTAAAGCTCCACAGCCACGCCCCGCTGGGCCAGCTGCCAGGCCGCTTCACTGCCGGCCAGACCGGCTCCCACTACTTTTACCTTTGTCATTGTGCTTTCTCCTTGGTTTTGGTGGTTTTCTTGGTTTTTGTGGTCTTGGTTGTTTTGGCGGTCTTGGTGGATTTGGCAGGCTTTTCTGCCTTTTCCTCCTGGGGTGCCACCCCTTCCTGAGGCGCCGGTTCCCCCTCCTGGGTAGCCGCCGCTTTCTTATAGTAGCCCCGCTTGTCCTCCGGCAGGAAGTTTTCACATTCCTCGTTGATACAGAAGGGCTTCATCCGGCCTCTGCCGGACTTTTTGAACATGGTCTGGCCGCACTTGGGGCAGTCCTCCGCTGTGGGCACGTCCCAGGTCATAAAGCCGCAGTCCGCACCCCGCTCGCAGGCGTAATAGGCATAGCCCCGCTTGGAGGTACGCTTCAAAATGGCACTGCCGCACTTGGGACAGCGGCCGGGCATTTTCTCCACAATGGGCTTGGTGAATTTGCACTCCGGGTAGCCGGGGCAAGCCAGGAATTTGCCGAACCGACCGCTCTTGATCACCAGATTCCGGCCGCACAGATCGCAGACCTCGTCGGTGACTTCCTCGGGGACTTTCAGCCGCACCCCTTCCAGGGCGGTTTCCGCATCCAGCATCTCCTGGTGGAATCCCTGATAGAAGTCCCGCAGGACGGTTTTCCAGTTGAGATTCCCCGCCTCCACCTGGTCCAGCCGGTTTTCCATGTTGGCGGTAAATTCCACATCAATAATATCCTGGAACCGCTCCATCATCAGGCCCGTGACCACCTCTCCCAAAGGAGTAGGCATCAGCCGCTTATCCTTCTTATTCACATATTCCCGGTCCTGGATGGTGGACACAATGGCGGCATAGGTGGAAGGACGGCCTACGCCCTTTTCCTCCATGGCCTTGACCAGCGTGGCCTCCGTATACCGGGCGGGAGGCTGGGTAAAGTGCTGCTCCTTCCGGATGTCCGTGGACTTGGCCCGGTCACCCTCGAAAAGCTCCGGCAGGGGGCTGCCCATAGCCTCGGTCTCCTCGTCCTTGCCCTCCTCGTACACCGCCAGGAAGCCGTTGAATTTCACGCTCTGGTGGGTGGAACGGAAGGTATGTCCGGCGCACCGGGTGTCGATGGCTACCGTATCATACAGGGCATTTGCCATCTGGGAGGCCAGGAACCGGCTCCAGATCAGCTTATACAGCCGGTACTGGTCCTTGGTAAGGCTCCCCTGAATCCGCTCCGGGTCCAGCTCCACATGGGTGGGACGGATGGCCTCGTGGGCATCCTGGGCACCGGATTTGGTCTTGAAGGTATGGAAGCTCCCATAGTGGTAGGCAGCACCGTACCGGCTTTTGATGAAGCTCTCCGCCGCAGCCATGGCCTCATCGCTGAGCCGCAGGGAGTCGGTACGCATATAGGTGATCAGACCCAAGGTGCCTTCCCCTTCCACATCCACGCCTTCATACAACTGCTGGGCAATGGCCATGGTGCGCTTGGGGGTCATGTTCAGTTTCCGGGAAGCCTCCTGCTGCAAGGTGGAGGTGGTAAAAGGAGGCGCTGCAGAGCGCTTCTTCTCCGCCCGCTTCACGCTCTGAACCGTAAACTCCTGTCCGGTGATGTCGGCAATGACAGACAGCACCTGCGCCTCGTTTTCCAGCTCGATTTTCTTGGTATCGCCGTAGTATCGGGCGGTAAAGGTGCCGGGTTTCTCCATCAGGGACAAATCCACGTCCAAAGACCAATACTCCTTGGGCTGGAAGGCACGGATTTCGTTTTCCCGGTCCACCACCAGCCGGGTGGCTACGGACTGGACTCTGCCGGCGGACAGGCCCCGGCGAATCTTCTTCCACAGCAGAGGGGACAACTGATAGCCTACAATTCTATCCAGAATCCGCCGGGCCTGCTGGGCATCCACCAGGGCATAGTCAATCCCCCGGGGGTGCTCAATGGACTGGCGGACAACATTCTTGGTAATTTCGTTAAAGGTGACCCGGTGGGTTTTCTCCTCCGGCAGTTCCAGAAGTTCCTTCAAGTGCCAGGAAATGGCCTCTCCCTCCCGGTCCGGGTCGGTTGCCAGGTAGACAGTTTCCGCCTGGGAAGCGCATTTGCGCAAATCCGCAATCACATCCGCTTTATTCTCCAGGGGGAAGTAGTGGGGGGTAAAGTCCCCGTCAATATCCACACCCATGGTGCTTTTGGGCAGGTCCCGCAGGTGGCCCATACTGGCCTTCACCACATAGTCCGGCCCCAAATATTTTCCAATGGTCTTCGCCTTGGAAGGCGACTCCACAATCACAAGATTGGATGATTTTGCCATGTTTTCCTCCGCTAACAGTTCTTCAGGGATACCAGCCCGCCCGGATGGCTCTGAACCACGCCTTTGATCTGGAGCATGGTCAAAAGGGACAGCACCCTGGCCGAGGGCAGGTCTGAGGCGGCAATCACCTGGTCAATGCCCACAGGCTGGGAGCTTAACAGCGCCACAATGGTCTTTTCCGGGTCCGATAGCTGGGGTGTCGGTTTATTTACCCCACTATAAGGGGATTTTGCCGGGTTGTCAATGCCTTTTTTCTCCCCGGCATTCTCCACACTTCGGGAAAATTCGGGAGGAAGGGGCTTCTGCGCCACTTTTTCCTCCGGTTTTTCCAGCCCTTTGGCCAGGGCTGGCGGTTCCCGCTTCTGGATTTTCCCCGGGTAACGGCCCTCGTATTCCCGCACCACATCGTATCCGCTGAAAACGGCAAGGGCACCGTCCCGGAGCAAGGCGTTGCTGCCGGCACTGGATGCCACATCAATATTTCCCGGGATGACAAACACATCCCGCCCCTGCTCAATGGCGTTGGCTGCCGTGATGAGGGCTCCGCTGTGCTCCGGGGCTTCCGCCACCAGGGTTCCGTCACTCAGGCCGCTGATAATCCGGTTCCGCTCGGGAAAGTTCCATCGATAGGCCGGAGTTCCCGGGGGATATTCCGACATGAGGCAGCCGGCCTGGGCAACCAACCGGAACAGCTCCCGGTTGGAAGCGGGATAAACCACATCCACCCCGCAGCCCAGCACCACAACGGGCTTCCCTTCCCCGTCCAGGGCGCCGTGGATGGCTGCCGTATCAATGCCGGCAGCACCGCCAGTCACCACCAAACCGCCGCAGGCACAGATTTGTGCGCTGATGCGCCGGGTGGCCTGAAGGCCGTAACTGCTGGCCTTTCGGGTACCCACCACCCCAATGAGGGGCCGTTCCTCCCACCGGAGAAGTTTTCCCCGGTAGTACAGCACCATAGGCGGCTGGGGGATGTTTTTCAGCTTTTCCGGGTACGCCCGGTCGCCGTAGCACAAAATCCCGATTCCCTTTTCCTGGCAGGACTGGAGAATCCGCCTGGCTTCGGTCAAATCCTTCTTTTCCAGAGCCTCCTGCACCTCAGGTTCCAGGCCCCGGGGCAGCCGTTCCCAGCCGCCGTGATACAATTCCTCCGGGGTGGAGAACCGTTCCAGCAGTCTTGCCTTCTGAAAGCCGCTAAGCCCAGAAAGCATGGCAAACCAAATCCAGTACAGCAGCATTCTCCACACCCCTTATCTCTCTTTACTGTTTCATCTGCCACATCACAATGGTGGCCGCCACCGCTGCGTTCAGGGATTCGCACCGGGGATTCATGGGAATAATCAGCTCCCTTTGGACCGCTTTCAGGATTTCCTTCCGCACCCCCTGGCCCTCGCTGCCAATCACCACAGCCATTTGGGACAAAGGTGCCTGGCGCAAATCCCGGGCTTTCTCCGAAAGGGCCGTCACGCCGATTTCGATTTCTGCCTCACCAAGAGCCCGGGCAGCTTCCTGCCAGGTGGTCTGGACCACCTGGCTGCGGAACACCGCACCCATACTGGCCCGGACGGTCTTATGAGAGTAGGGGTCGGCACACCCTTCCAGCAGGGCAACAGGAATCTCCAGCGCATCCGCCGTACGCAGGATGGTGCCAAGATTCCCCGGGTCCTGGATGCCGTCCAGCAGAAGCATTCCCGGCTTGGGGACAAAGGGGGCTTTCTCCGGCAGGCGGCACAGAAACAGCGCTCCCTGGGGGGTCTGCATGGGAGAGATGGATGCCATCACATCCTCCGGCACCTGCACCACCCGCACGCCCTCAGGAATCTCCATAGAAACCCCGTCGGACAAAATCACCGTGTGAAGCCCCGGCCACCAGGCGATTGCCTCCCGGAGAAGCTTGGTTCCGTCCGCCGCAAAAAGCCCGCTCTCCTCCCGCTCCTTTCTGGAGCTGAGCAAGCGGCGTACCTGCTGCAGCAGAGGATTCTTCCGGGCAGTGATGCGCTCCGTCACAGATTCTGAACCGTGGTCAGGGAGTCCGTATCTCCCAGCACCACGATCACATCCCCGTCTTCAATGAAGAAGTCGCCGCCGGGAGCCACATTGATTCTGCCGTCCCGGCGGATGGCAATAATGTTCACACCCAGCTTGGCCCGGACGTTCAGCTCCCGCAGGGTCTTGCCAATCCAGCGTTTAGGTGCAGGAGTTTCCACAATGCCATACTCGTCAGACAGCTCGATGTAGTCCAGCACGTTGGGGCTGGACAGGCTTCTGGCCAGACGGACAGCGTTTTCCTGCTCGGGGATTACCACCCGGTCAGCACCCAGCTTCTCCAGCACCTGCCGGTGGGTTTCGTCCCGGGCTTTGCACACAATGTAGGGGACATTCAGCTCCTTCAGATTCATAGTGGTAAGGACGGAATCTGCCAGATTGTCGCCCACGGCTACAATGGCACAGTCAAAGTCCTGCACATCCAGGGTGCGCAGCACCTCCTTGTCCTTGGCATCTGCCACCACCGCATGGGTGACTTCGCCACTGATTTGCTGAATCAGCTCGCTGTGCAAATCCATTGCCAGCACCTCACAGCCGAACTCGCAGAGTCTTCTGGCGACTTCACGGCCGAAGCGCCCCATTCCGATTACAACACAAGATTTCATGGTTTTCCTCCTTATCCAATCAGCAGGTTTGTCTGGGCGTACTGAATCCGGTCTTCTGCCTTATTGGAAAGCAGGAAGCCCAGGCTGATGGTCAGAATGCCCACCCGTCCAAAGTACATAAAGATAATAATCATAATCTGACACAGCACCGTGAGCTTGGTGGTGACACCGGCGGTCAGTCCCACCGTACCCAGAGCGGAAACGGTTTCAAACAGAGCGTCCGTGAAGCTCACCGAGCAGGCCTCCGAAATGTAAATGGCTCCAAACACGCCCATCACCAGCATCAGGCCGGTAATGGTCAGCGCGTCGATTACCTTGTCATCGGGAATGGTCCGCCGGAAGATACACACCGTGTGTCTTCCTCGGGACTTGGTGTAGAAGAACAGGAACAGCACCATCACCGTCACCACCTTGGCGCCGCCCGCGGTAGAGCCGGAAGCGCCGCCGGTAAACATGAGTACCGTAGTGGTGGCCTTGGCCCCATCCGTCAGAGCAGCCTGGTCCACAGAGGCATAACCGGCTGTACGGGCGGTAACCGACTGGAAGAAACTGTTAAGCACCCGCTGCCATGGCTCCATGTTTCCCAGGGTCGCCGGGTTGTCCCACTCCATCCAGCCGATGAAGAAGGCGCCGCTGAGAATCAAAAACACCGTGCCGATGAGCACCATTCTGGTGTAGACGGAGAACTTCCGGAAATTCCGCACCCGAACCAGCTCTTCCCACACAATAAAGCCCAGACCGCCTACCACAATCAAAGCCATAATGGTAATGCACACCACCGGGTCATTGTTGAAAATAATCACGCTGGCGTTGGGGGCAATTTTGCCGAAGATGTCAAAGCCTGCATTGCAGAAGGCGGAAACCGCATGGAAGACGCCCCAGATGACCGCCTGCTCCAGGCCGAAGTCCGGCAAAAACCGAAGGGTCAGAACCAACGCCCCCAGGAGCTGTATGACAATGCTTCCCAGAATCGCCCATTTTTGCAGCCGCACCACGCTGGCCATATCGCTGACGCTGAGGGACTGGGCCATCACCATCCGGTGCCGCAGTCCCAGCTTTTTTCTCAGGAGAAAAATAATGGTACTGGCCACGGACATAAAGCCCAGACCGCCAATTTCAATCAGGCACAAAATCACCGTCTGACCGAAGCCGCTCCAAAGCGTCCAGGTATCCCCCAGAACCAGCCCGGTGACACAGGTGGCTGAGGTGGCGGTAAACAGTCCGGTCAAAAAGCCGTGGGATTGTCCGTCCCGGGCTGCTGCCGGTAAGGTCAGCAGCAAACCGCCTGTCAGAATAATCAAAGCAAAGGCCACCGCCACCACCCGGGTGGGGCTCATTGCCCTGCCGCGTTTTTTCCACCACAACCGAAGCAATCGATTGCTGAATCGAGACATAGTTTCGTCCCCTTTCCTTGTATCTGAATCTCACATCTGTTTATTATAACAATTCTTCAGGGCTTTTCAAGGGCTGCACGGAAAAAAGTTCACAGTTTGTAAAAGAAAATGGAATTTTACATTTTCCCTTTTACAATGTATCTCCCCTGTGGTATGATGATAAAAATAAAGCTCTGGAGGTGCTCACTATGGCATACAAGGAAACCTGGTCCGGGAAGATCAGCCGGAAGCTGGTGAAGAAGCAGCGGATCATTGATGTGGCCGCCGGTCGGCAAAAGGCAGATTTGGTGCTGAAAAACGCCACCTATGTAAATGTGTTTTCCGGGCTTCTGGAGACGGAGGATATTGCCGTTGCAGAGGGGCTCATTGTGGGGCTTGGGGAATACGACGGAATTCAGGAGGTGGACATGACCGGGAAGGTGGTCTGCCCCGGATTCATTGACGCCCACATCCATCTGGAATCCAGCCTGGTAAGCCCCGGGGAATTCGTCCGGGCTGTGGTGCCCCACGGCACCACCACCGTCATCACCGACCCCCACGAGATTACCAATGTGATGGGCACCGACGGCATTGACTATATGCTGGAGGCCACGGAGGGACTGCCGGTGGATGTGCAGTTTATGATTCCCTCCTGTGTCCCCGCCTCCCCCCTGGATGAGAGCGGTGCCAACCTGGACTACCGGGATGTGGACAGCTTCTTTGACCATCCCAGAGTGCTGGGACTGGCGGAGATGATGAACTATCCCGGGGTGGTTGCCGGAGACGGCAGCACCGTTTCCAAAATCGTTGCCTCCCAGGCTCACCACAAGAAAATTGACGGCCACGCTCCCGGTCTTTCCGGAAAGGATTTGAATGCCTATATTTCCGCCGGAGTCTACTCTGACCACGAGTGTGCCGACATGGAGAACGCCATGGAGAAGCTCCGCCGGGGGCAGTTCATTATGATCCGGGAGGGCACCGCCGCCAAAAACCTGGAAGCCCTCATTCCCCTGCTCCGTTCCTCCCAGCTTGCCAGCCGGTGTATGTTCTGCACTGACGACAAGCACCCCAGCGACCTGCTGGAAAAGGGACATATAGACTACATCTGCCGCCAGGCGGTGGCTATGGGCGCAGACCCCATTGTGACGGTGCAGGTAGCCTGTCTGCACGCCGCCCGGTATTTCCTCCTGAACAACCGGGGAGCCATTGCCCCCGGGTATCTGGCAGACTTTGCCATTGTGGAGGATTTGAAGGACTTCCATGTGGTGAGCGTCTACAAAAAGGGGAAACTGGTATATGGAGATGGGCAGGTTATCCCCTTCTCTCCTGCTCCCATGTCCCCCTATCTTGCGGAAAAGGCCCGGGACACCTTCCATCTGCCCCGGCTGATCCCGGAGGATTTTGCCAACCACCGCCCCAGAGGGGTCATCGGTATGTTACCCGGGCAGATTCTCACCCAGGATAAAGGCTATGCCTCGGAGGTGGATGTAGGGCAGGATATTCTGAAAATGGCGGTGGTGGAGCGGCACAAAAATACCGGTCACATCGGCATTTGCTACCTCAAAGGCTATGGCCTCACCGCCGGAGCTGTGGCTACCTCCGTTTCCCATGACAGTCACAACATCATCTGTGTGGGGGCAAACGATGCTGATATGGCCTTTGCCTGCAATCAGATTGTGAAGAACCACGGCGGTATTGTGGTGGTAAAGGATGGGAAGGTCCTGGCAGAGCTTCCCCTGGAAATTGCCGGGGTGATGAGTGACCAGCCCCTGACGGCAGTAAACGAAGCCCTGGAAAGGGCCAAGGATGCGGCCTACACCCTGGGAGTCAGCCGGGACATTGACCCCTTTATGACGCTGTCCTTCATGGGGCTTCCGGTGATTCCCGCCCTGCGCCTGACTACCCGGGGCGTGGTGGATGTGCTGACCCAGCAGTTTATTTGACAGAACGGCTTTTGCGTGGTAGGATAGCACTATCAAAGCACAACAAGGAGGATGCCTGTGAATCCTTATTGCCGTACCCAGTTTTTGCTGGGCAAGGAAGGTATGGAACGGCTGCGGAATTCCACCGTGGCGGTATTCGGCCTGGGAGGTGTGGGAGGCTATGTAGTGGAAGCCCTGGCCCGCTCCGGCGTGGGAAGGCTGGAACTGGTGGATCACGATGTTTTCAGCATTACCAACCTGAACCGACAGATTTTTGCCACCCGGGATGTGGTGGGGCAGGACAAGGTATTGGTAGCCGCCCAACGGATTGCCGCCATCGACCCGGAGATTCAGGTAAACCCCCGAAAAATCTTCTACACCCCGGAAACTGCCCATCTGTTTGACTTTTCCCAGTACGACTATGTGGTGGATGCCATCGACACGGTAACGGGAAAATTGCAGCTGATTCAGGCCGCCCGGGCTGCCGGTACCCCCATCATCAGCTCCATGGGCACCGGAAACAAGCTGGACCCCACCGCCTTTCGGGTGGCGGATATTTACGAAACCTCCGGCTGTCCCCTGGCCCGGATTATGCGCAAGGAGTGCCGGAAGCGGGGAATTCCCCATTTGAAGGTGGTCTACTCCCCGGAGGAGCCCATTTCCTGCACTCTTCCCCCCGACGACCCTGCCTGGGAAGAATTGCCCCAGGGCCGCAACGCCCTTCCCGGTTCCTGTGCCTTTGTCCCCGGTGTGGCGGGGCTTATCCTGGCAGGACAGGTTATCCGGGAGCTAGCCCAAGTGTAACCGAATCTGTTTTCCAGATTCCCATGATATTACCCAGTTACAGAAAGGAAGATGTTCCAAATGTTTTACAAAAACGCCCGAATTTACACCTCTGATTTTCATTTCCGCACCGGTGCCTTTGAGGTAACCGAGGACGGCCGCTTCGGTGAGATTCTGCCGGACCAGGTGCCGGAGGATGCCATTGACCTGGAAGGGGCTACCGTCATTCCCGGTCTGGTGGAGGTACACAGCCACGGCAACTCCAACAAGGATTTCTCCGACGGAGATTATCAGGGCTTGAAGCAGATGGCCGCCTACTATGCCCAGTGCGGCGTCACCTCCTTTGCCCCCGCCTCCATGACCCTGCCTTATGATGTGCTGGAACGGGCTTTTGCCTGCGCCCGCCGTCTGGCAGACGAGAAGCCCAAGGGCTGCTCTGTGCTGCGGGGCATTCAGATGGAAGGCCCCTACTTCTCCGAGAAAAAGAAAGGCGCTCAGAATGCCGACTACCTGAAGGCCCCGGACTTCGAGGGCTTCAAGAAGCTCTATGAGGGCTGCGGCGGCCTGGTGCGGATTGTGGATGTGGCCCCGGAACTGCCCGGCGCGTTGGAGTTTGTGAAAAAGGCCAAGGAGCTTTGCACCGTGTCCGTCGCCCACACCGATTCCGATTACCGCCACGCCAAGGCCGCTTTTGACGCCGGTGCCTCTCACCTGACCCACCTGTATAACGCCATGCCCAGCATTCATCACCGCAACCCCGGCGTGATTCCCGCGGCGGTGGAAACGCCCCATGTGCGCTGCGAGCTGATTTGCGACGGCCTGCACGCCCACCCCGCCGCCGTCCGTCTGGCCTTTACTATGTTCGGCGGCAGCCGCATGGTGCTGGTATCCGACTCCGGACGGTGCTGCGGTCTGCCCAACGGCACGGAGTTTGATTTGGGCGGTCAGACCGCCAAGCTCATTGACGGCGTAGCCCGGCTGAAGGACAACACCATCGCCTGCTCCGCCATCAATCTCTACACCGCCCTGGTCAACGCCATGGCTTTCGGCATTCCGGAGGAGGATGCGGTCCGGGCCGCCACCTACAACCCCGCCTGCGCCATCGGCGCTGACAAGGAAGTAGGCTCCATTGCCACCGGCAAGCAGGCGGATTTTCTGGTTTGCCGGGACAATTACAGCCGGAAGCGGGTATTCATCGCCGGAAAGGAAATCTAAGGAAACTCTGATTAAATCGGCAAGAGCTGACAGGAAGAGTTTTTCCTCAGACAAAAGAATGGAAAACAGCGGAATACTGTATGTATTTCCCGTTTTTCATTCTGCATGGATGGGGAAAAAGATAAGCTTTCCAGCCGCAGACGATTTATTCAGAGGTTCCCTAATCATAATTCTAACAAATGCCGGTGGGGTTTTCCCACCGGCATTCTATACTGTCAAAAAGTCCGTTGGTCTTTTTGACAGTATAAGGCTGTTTCCCCCGGCATAGGGGAAACAGCCTTTTCTTATTTCAGGGTGGAGCTGGAATTGAGCACCAGGGTGCTGTAAAGGAACAGCACATCCTGTCCGTGGAAGTCCACGAACTGGCCCACAAAATCCGAGGCCACATACCGGATGTCCACCAGGGTTACCTTGGCATAGTCCTGCACCAGCAGGGGCACCAGGCTGCTGCCGAAGGAATCCCGGAACACCACCAGCTCCCGGTCGGTGGAGGCATTGGGGTTTTCAACGGTCAGCAGCGCCCGGGTTCCGGACAGGTACACCTCGTAGGGATCCCGGCCGGACAGCTTATCCAGATTATACACCGGGGTATACTGGCCCGTTTCATGGTCAAACACCCGGCAATCCTTCAGCAGCGGGCTTTCCATCAGGTAAATGCGCTCCGGATTCATGGGCAGGGCCGCCTGACCGTAATACACCCCGTAGAAGGGGGTATCCAGCTGGGTGACGGTAAAGTCCTCTGCCTTGGGAGGGGTCACCCCCAGAGCCTCCGACAACTTCCCTGCCACATCCAGCAGGTGCTCCTGCCGCCAGTGGGTATCGGTGTAGTAGTAGTCCGAGGCTTCCAGGCAGTCGGTAAGGTCCACAAACTCCGCCCAGGGCATATTCTCCCGGAGCATGGCAAACATCTTTTCATAGTCCAGGGAGAGATAGCCGTTCTCCTCTGCCAGATAGTAGCCCTTATCCGGCACCGGGGCAAAGACAACCTTGCTGCCGGAATCCTTCAGGTAGGTGTCATAGATATGCTGGAAGCGGTTAATGGCATAGTTTACGGAAGTGGTATTCAAGGGGTACTCCATCTTCACCGCATAGCCGTCGGCAATGTAAATGCCGTTGTTGTCCTTCTGCTGCAAAGCATAGTAATGAAACAGGGACTTAATCTGCCGGAAGGGGTCCCGGAGGGGGAACTGGTCCAGAGAGTAGTCTCCAAAGTCCTCCATAAAGCTGCCGGACCAGAGGCTTTCTCCGGTGATTCCCGGCCACTGCTCCAAAGGACGGCGTTCAGACACGGACTCCGTCTGGTCTGGGCCGAACCAGGCAAGGGCGGTCAGCCCAGCCCAGACGGCTACCAGGCAGGCAGCACCAATGGCTCTGATTTTCTTGTTCATGCTGCCACCTCCTTAGAAACGGAAATACAGGAACGGACTGAAAGAGCCGTCCACCAGATAGCCGGTGCAAACCAGAAGCAGCAAAATCAGCACCACCGGCTCCAGAATGCTGATCACCTTGCCGGAAGTGTTTCCCGAGGCCAGGCGGTTCACCGTATCCCGCACCAGAGGGGTGGCTCCCACAAAGCCCAGGACAAAGAGCAAAGCGTAGCTTCTGAGATAATAGAGGGTTGCGGGGCTCACAAAGGGCAGGCCGCCGAAGCCGAACAGGCAGGCAATGTCAGAACCCGCCTGGGCAATGTCTGTGGCGTTGAACAGCACAAAGCCCAGCATGACAATCAGCAGCACATAGGCTCTACGAAGCACATCCGGCATTTTCTTCAGGAAGGGAACCCACTTTTCAATCATCAGGAACACCGCATAGAGAAGTCCCCAAAGGACAAAGTTCCAGCTGGCTCCGTGCCACAGGCCCGTAAGCAACCACACCACCAGAGTATTGAACACCCAGCGGCCGGTTTTCACCCGGTTGCCTCCCAGGGGGATATACACATAGTCCCGGAACCAGGAACCCAGGCTCATGTGCCAGCGGCGCCAGAATTCCCCGATGGACTTGGACATATAGGGGTAGTTAAAGTTCTCAATGAAGTGGAACCCAAAGACCTTGCCAAGACCAATGGCCATATCGCTGTAACCGGAGAAATCGAAGTAAATGTTCAGCATGAAGGCAATGGCGTACATCCAGTAAAACAGAACGCTCTGCTCCCCGGACTCCCGGAAGAGCTTCATAAGCAAAGCGAAGTTGTCCGCCAGAATTACCTTTTTGGCAAGACCCACCAGGAACCGGCGCAGCCCCAGGGCCACCTGGTCCCAACTGTGGGTACGGTTTTCCAGCTCCCGGGCCACATCCACATACCGGACAATGGGACCGGCGATCAGCTGGGGGAACAGGGACACATAGGTGCCGAAGCTGATGGGGTTTTTCTGCACCTGGGCATTGCCCCGATACACATCGATGGTATAGCTGAGGCACTGGAAGGTATAGAAGCTGATACCCACCGGCAGCGCCAGCCGCAGCAGAGGGATGCTCAGACCCGTGACGGCGTTGAAGCTCTCCACGAAGAAGTCCGCGTATTTGAAAATGCCCAAAAGGGTCAGGCTGACCACCACGGACACAATCAGCCAGAATTTCTGCCAGGGTCTGGTTTTACTCCGGCCGATGGCAAGGCCGCAGAGATAAAACAGCAATATGGAGCCAATCATCAAAAACAGATATTTGGGCTCTCCCCAGCCATAGAAAATCAGGCTGAATACCAGCAGCACCGTGTTTTTCAGGGCCTTAGGCGCCAGAAAATACACAATCAGCACCGCCGGCAGGAAATAGTACAAAAATGGGATGCTGGAAAATAGCATAGCATTTCCTCCGGTTTGAAAATTTTAGTATCCTGGGAATTTTTGACACAGTATCTCGGGTAGTATACCATATTGTCAGGTTCCATTTGTTAAAAGACAGTAAAAAAGGGCAGCGGATTTTCCGCTGCCCTTAAAAGGTGTTTCTGCTTACTTCAGCACAAAGTCCAGCTCAGCGCCGCAGACAGTCTGGAAAGCGTCCACGAAATTCTGGGAAGTCACGCCCAGGCTGGAATCCAGCATAATCAGCATCACCACATCGCCGCAGCCAACCACCTGCAGGTCATTGGCCTCCACGCAAATCCACTTCCTGGGATCAATGCCGTCCTTCATCTGCTGACCAACGGTTTCCGCGTCGGCAGCATCGTTCACCCGTACCAGAACCATGGAGAAAGCCACGGAGCCAACCATGGATTCGTAGGCGCAGGCCTCCGTCAGCATAGAAGCATCCTCCAGGCCGGTGTAGCCCTTCAGCTTAAAGGCCCCATCCTCACTGGTATCCGTCAGGTCCAGGGGAATTGCCGTAGGCATCATTACTTCCACAGGCTGAATGGTGACAATCTCATTGATCATAGCCTCCAGAGAACCGGCCTCAGCACCCTGGGTGGGATCAGAGACTTCCTCGGTAGCCTCAGTGGTGGGCTCGGTAGTTGCCTCAGTAGTGGGCTCGGTGGTTGCCTCGGTGGTAGGCTCGGTGGTTTCCTCGGCAGGCTTCTGGGCACAGCCGGCAGCCATCGCGGCAAAGAGAGCCACAACCAGCAGCAGAGAAATCATCTTCTTCATCGTTTGTTTCCTCCATTAAACTTTTCTTCGCTTATTTTTAGATCAACAGCTTTTCAACTGCTATCTACTTACTTACAGCACACCTAAGTGCTCCAGCAAAATCTTCAGGCCCAGGCAGATGAGAATTACGCCTCCTGCAATCTGTGCCCGCTTCTCGTACCGGCAGCCAAAGACGCTGCCTACCTTTACCCCCACTGCCGAAAGCAGGAAGGTAGTAATGCCGATGGCTGCAATCGCCATCCAGATATTCACATTGCCGGTCATAGCCAGGGAGATTCCCACCGCCAGAGCATCGATGCTGGTGGCAACCGCCATCACAAACATGGTCCGGGGAGAAAGATCTCCATCCGTCTCTTCCTCTTCACCGGAAAAGGCCTCCTTGAGCATATTCAGGCCGATGACAGCCAGCAGGCCGAAGGCTACCCAATGGTCAAAAGAAGAAATCACGCCGGCGAACATGGTGCCAAGAAA
The DNA here is from genome assembly GCA_018713285.1 of Candidatus Faecousia excrementigallinarum. GTDB lineage: Bacteria > Bacillota > Clostridia > Oscillospirales > Oscillospiraceae > Faecousia > Faecousia excrementigallinarum. Next base: position 5,057 of record DVFK01000064.1, on the reverse strand, counting down.
ATAGCCAATCAAAGGCATCAGGGCCTGAAAGCCGCCAAACCAGGCGCCGCAAATTGCCCCAGCCCGCAGACTGCTACTTCTCATGGAAAGCCCCTTGCATACGGAAACCGCAAAGGCATCCATGCTCAATCCCACTGCCAGCAGCAGGACCTCCACAATACCCAAAGTACCATCTCCATCTTTCTTCACTTCTCTTCGGAAAGCCGCCGTAATCCCTTCCGGCAGCTGTTGCGGATTATATCAGTTTCCCGGTTACAAGTCAATGGATGTTGCAAAAAGTTCACGAAGCTTTTAAGTTTTTTCCAAATGGCAAAACTTTTTACCGGAAACTTCTACCACATATACACACTTGTCCTTACTTCACGGCTGAAAATGCAGCCCTTCCCGGAGGGGAAAGGCTGCATGGTCAGAAGCTTTTACTCAATCTTCAATCAGGTATGCTCCCAGAATCTGCCCGTAATAGGCAATGTGGTGGTCCCCCTGCTCCTGGGGCGGAACCGGCGGGTAAAAACGGCGGATATTCTCCGGGGTGATAGCCGCCAGATCCTGGTCCTGCCGATAAATTACCTTACATTCCAGGGTCAACGGCAGCTCCCGGATGCCCGGCACGCTGATATGCTCCGGCTCCTCCAGATGAAGTCCCAGCTGGGCGATTTTGTCCATATCCCGACCGGAGCGGGTACCGCACACCCCCAGAATCTCCTTTACATCTCCCCCCACGGGAATATTCACGGTAAACTCCGGATTTTTGTCCAGAAACTCCCGGGTCAGACGGCTTTCCCGGACAAATGCCGTAAAGATAGGGGTTTTCCACTCGATTCCCAGGGTACCCCAGCCGATGGTCATAGTGTTGACCCGGTCTCCCACTTTGGTGGTAAGGAGAACTCCCTTGCCCACGGCCTCCAGGATTTCCCCGGCGTGGGCCCACAAATCAATGGCCTTTTTCATAACCCATTCCTCCTGTTTTTTCTTTCATCATACCGGGAAAGGAGAAAAATTGCAAGGGGATTTTGGAAACCTTTCCCTTCCTTTCTTGACAAGGCTCCCCCTGCACCTTTATAATCAGAAAAACAGAAAAGGAGATGGAACCTATGACCAAACAAGCCCTCCGCAAGACCTTTTTGGATACCCTGCCGGTAATGACCGGTTACCTGTTCTTAGGCTGCGGTTTTGGAATCCTCCTCAGTCAGAACGGCTACGGCCTGGGCTGGGCCCTGGCTATGAGCCTGTTTATCTACGCCGGCTCCGGACAGTATCTGACGGTGGAGCTGCTGGCAGGGGGTGCAGGGCTCATCACCACCGCCATTGCCACCTTGCTGGTCAACGCCCGGCATCTGTTTTACGGCATTTCCCTGCTGGACACCTATGGGGATGCTGGAAAGGCAAAGCCCTATCTGATTTTTGCCCTGACAGACGAAACCTACTCCCTGGTGACCCAGGCCCAGCCCCCGGAAGGGGTTTCCCGGAGAAAATACTGCCTGCTGGTCTCCTTCCTGGATCAATGCTACTGGGTGGTGGGCAGCTGCCTGGGGGCTCTCATCGGCACCTATGTGCCCGTCAGCTTTGAAGGGGTATCTTTTGTCCTCACCGCCCTGTTTGTCACCTTGTTTGTGGAGCAGTGGCTGTCCCACAAGGAGCATTTTCCGGCCATTGTGGGGGTAATCTCCACCTTATTGTGTCTTTTGATTTTCGGAAAGGATATTTTCCTCATCCCCTCCATGGTGCTGATGGCTCTGCTTCTGACCCTCAGACCCAAGGCAAAAAGGAGGAATGCAGCATGACCCACGATATTCTTCTGGTAGCTGTGGCCGCCGGGGTCACCATGGCCACCCGGTTTCTCCCCTTTCTGATTTTCCGGAAGCAGGTGCCCCAGGCCGTCCGGCGGCTGGGGGCTGTGCTGCCCTGCGCCATCATGGGTATGCTGGTGGTCTACTGTCTGAAAGATGTCACCCCCCTGACCTGGCCCTATGGCATTCCCGAGCTTTTAAGCTGTATTCTGGTGGCGGTGCTTCACATCTGGAAGCGGAACAGCCTGCTAAGCATCGGCGGCGGCACCATCTTCTATATGCTGCTGGTGCAGTTGGTGTTCTGACTGCCGGCTTTCCCCATCTCCCCTGCCAGCTTGAAGCCCCGTCTTGCCACAAATACGGCAATGATTTCATTGATCACAGCGGCAGCGGCAATGGTTCCCCGGACAATGTCACCGTACTGGCTGTAATCTCCTGTCAAAGAGGAGATAGCGATTCCCGTCAGCACCAAAGACACTCCGGAATGGGGCAAGAGGGTCATGCCCAGATATTTTTTCACCGTAGGTGCCGCATGGGAGAGCTGAGCGCCCAAAGCTGCACCGCCCATTTTCCCCGCTGCCCGGGAGAGGATGTATACCGCCGTAAAGACCCCGGCTCCCAGAATCAGGTGATAGTCCAGGGGTGCCCCCAGGTTCATAATCATCAAGGTAAAGCAGGCACCGATGACAGGGGTGCAGTACTGCATGGTCTCCTCCAAAAGGGTTTCCTCCACCAGATTGGAAAACACTGCGGAGTAAACCATACCGCTGAGCATGAAGTTCAGCACCGGCAGGGGCATCAGGTAGGTGTTGGCCAGTAACGTCACAACCCCTGTCACCACCGCCCCGGCAAACACAATTCCGGCTCTTACCTTGGCAGAAGCAATCTTTTGGAGAATCTTCGCCGTGGGCCAGCCCACCAAAAAGCCGATGACAATGGGCAGCGCCACCACCAGGAGCACCAGGTAGCTGGGAACGGAACCCCCTGCCGTCTGGTGCAGAACAAGTCCCATCACCGACAAAAACACGCAAATGGCAATCACATCGTCCATAACCGCCAGGGGAATCAGGGTTTTGGTAACCGGGCCGTCGGTTTTATACTCAGACACAATGGACAGAGCCGGGGCCGGGGCTGTGGCCAGGGCGATTCCCCCGAAAATCAATCCCAGGAAGATGGGAATATCCAGAAAGTAAAAAATCAGGGAAAACACCAGACTGACCACAAAGAAGGTTGCGAGGGACTGGGCCAGGGTGATGACCATAATCTGCTTGCCATAACTGCGCATTCTCCGCCAGATCATCTCTGTGCCCAGCATCAGTCCCATGCCGCATTCCAGAATGGAAATCAGGGTATGATAGACCGGTGCATCCAGAATCTCCTGACTGAGCAGGCCAAAGGCGTGAGGCCCCAGGGCCATGCCGGCAATCAGAAAGCCCAGAACAGAGGGCATTTTCAGCATAGATGCCAGCTTCCCGGCCCTAAGGGCCAGGGCAATGGCCAGCAGCAAACGAATGATACCTTCCAACATAAAAATTCCTCATTTCATCTTATTATTTATCAACGGGAAAATGATATTATAGAAAAGCTACCCTTCCTACAAAGGCGGTGAAATCATGTCAACCTCGGACTTTACCAAGGAAAGAATTGCCCAAGGGGTAAAGACCCTTTTGCAGACCATGGAATTTGAGCAGATTTCCGTGGGGCTGATTGCCCGGCATTGCCACATCAGCCGCAATACTTTTTACTACCATTTCAAAGATAAGTACGATATTATCAGCTGGATTTTCTACCGGGAGGTTGCCCCCATCATCAACACCTCCCAGCCGGTGGGAAATTGGGCTGAGTCCCTTTTGGGGCTGTGCCGCTATATGCAGCAGAACAAGGCCTTTTATATCAAAGCCTTTCGGATTCAGGGACAAAACGGCTTTACAGAGTGTCTATTGGACTTTTATGCCAATCTGGTAAAATCCCTTTTGCTGAATGCCAAAGCGGATCAGATTCTGGATGCGGCCCAGATTGCCACCATTTCCAACTTCTACGCCTCCGGCTTAATGGGAGTTGTATCCAAGTGGGCGGAAAATGGGATGAACGCCGCCCCGGAGCCCACCATCCGGATTCTGAAAGCCCTCCTCTCCGGAGAGATTTTTGACAAACTCCTGACCTTGCAGCAGGAGGCATAGCCCCTTTCCGATTCCCACCCATCATACCAGACCCCGGCCAACATTTCCTGTTACACTCCCGCTGGTTTGTATTGTTTTATTACAAAATCGGCAAACTGTCCGCATTTTTCCAATTTCTCATCATTGCCCTTTACCTTTCATCATAGATTTGCTATCATAGGGAGTGACAGAGAAGCGTAACCCCAAGCAGCCAACCACAATATATCCCAGGCAGTTTGCCCCCTGCCGGAACCGGAGGAAAGTATGGAAAACCTGATTGCAAGAGACGAGAAATACCGGAAGATTCTGAATTTCATCCGAATGATATACGCAGTGACCGGCATTGTGCTGGCCATAAGGGGGATTGTCCGGAAAAGTCCCTACGATAGCCTTTTGCCCCTTGCCACCTTGCTGCTGATTCCCGGACTGAGCCTTTCCCGGCGTCTGTTCGGCTGGAAAGGCGGCTGGCAGCTGGAAACCTACATCTATCTTTTCTCCTACCTGGGCTGGTCCCTGGGAGGCGCCGCCGCATTCTATGTGCTCCTTCCCGGCTATGACAAGGTGATTCACTGCCTGTCCGGAGTCTTTGTGGGAATTCTGGCTCTGGCTTTTTATGAGATGCTGGAGCGCCGCCACAGCAAAGAAGGCGCCAACCCCGCTACCGGCTGCTTCTTCGTATTCTTCGCCTCCATGGCGGTTGCCGGACTGTTCGAGCTGGGAGAGTATGTCACCTCCCCCATCATCGGAAGAGACCTGCAGAACGTCCACGGCACCGGCGTGGGAGATACCATGGGGGATATGTTCGTATGCCTTCTGGGCACCCTGGTGGTAAATTTCCTGATGATCCGCAACATCCGGGGCAAGCACGACCCCTTCACCGATGCGGTCAGAGTTTTTGCCGCTCAGAACACCCCCGACAAAACCTGATACAAAAACCTCCCTGCTGTTTCAGCAGGGAGGTTTTCCACATAAAAAAGTGACCGGTTCGAAAACCAGCCACGAAATTCTCCCATAAAGAAATCTCTTGCTATTGCATAAAGCTGAAACTCGCATTATACTTGAATCACACCAGTACATCCATAATACGTCCAGATATTTATGGTTGCCTCTT
>DVFK01000063.1 GCA_018713285.1 Candidatus Faecousia excrementigallinarum | reverse complement strand
ATTGACACCGGAGGCACTCCGGGCGCTTGCCAGCGGGGCCTTACTTTCTTGCTCCGGCAAGAAAGTAAGCAAAGAAGCCGGCTTAAGGGGAAAACAACTCACTCCCGTTCGGTGTTTTCCCCTTAAGAATCCCCCCTAACCATCGTTTGCTTGACCCTTCGCTTTGGCTCGGGTGCGGGGGTTCAGCCCCTGCCCCCGTTTGGGTTTGTGGGATTTTGGGGTGCCTTGTTCCCACGCTGTCGATTGAAAGTCTGAAAAAGCCCGGTATCGCACAATAGAACGATACCGGGCTTTTTTAGTGAATAGTGAAGAGTGAATAGCGAAAAAGTGGCGGACAAGCCGCCGATACCGGGCGGGGCGGTGTGCCACCGCTGTCAATGCGTGCACAGTACCAATGTTTTCGTTCCCCATTTTACTCGGTAACGATACCGGGCGGGTCAGGGAAGTAACGATAAGCTAAAAGCCACCGTGCGAAATTGCCACCGGGGGCTCCCCGGTTAATCGGCGAAGTCCAGGATGTCTTTGTAGCGGTCCTTGAAGATGTTGTAGACGGTGTTGAGAATTCCCTCGTCCTCCACGGCGCAGTAGGTCTCGTTCTCCTCGTCTACCGGTCGGATTTCCAGAATCACAATCTCGGAGGACTCCTCCTCGGCGGGAATCAGCACCAGATACTCCTTCCCCTCGTAGGGAATGCAGTCCAGGTACTCAAAGTCCACATTTTCACCGTTTTCGTCGGTGAGGGTGATGATGGAGGTCTCTTCCTCCTGGGGCAGCAGTTCTTCCTTTTCCATAGTTTTCAGCTCCTGTGGTTTTTTCCCCATTATAATAAACATACCCAAAAGTATCAATATTTTACCCCCAAAGTTTTCGGGAAAAGCACTTGCTATTTTTCCGGTTTTTTTATAAAATAAATGGGTATTTTGATTTTTAGGCAGGAAGGTTGGTCTGGGATGAAAACGGGTTACGATAACGAAAAATATATCAGAACGCAGTCTGCCCACATTCGGGAGCGGATTGCCAAGTTCGGCGGAAAGCTGTACCTGGAGTTCGGCGGCAAGCTCTATGACGACTACCACGCCTCCCGGGTGCTGCCGGGCTTTCAGCCGGACAGCAAGCTGCAAATGCTTTTGCAGCTGAAAGACCAGGTGGAAATGGTCATCGCCATCAACGCCGACGACATTGAAAAGAGCAAGGTTCGGGGCGACCTGGGCATCACCTACGACCGGGACGTGATTCGCCTGATTCAGGTATTCCGGGATTTAGGGCTGTACGTAAGCAGCGTGGTGCTGACCCTTTACAACGACCAGCCCCTGGTTCGGGCGTTCCAGGCCCGGCTGGAAGGACTGGGCGTCCGGGTGTACCACCACTATGATATCCCCGGCTACCCCTCCAACATCGCCCACATCGTCAGCGACGAGGGCTACGGCAAGAACGACTACATCGAAACCACCCGGGAACTGGTGGTAGTCACCGCCCCCGGCCCCGGCAGCGGCAAGCTGGCCACCTGCCTGAGCCAGCTCTACCACGAGCACAAGCGGGGCATCCAGGCAGGCTACGCCAAGTTTGAGACCTTCCCCATCTGGAACCTGCCCCTGAACCACCCGGTGAACCTGGCCTACGAGGCAGCCACCGCTGACCTGAACGACGTGAACATGATCGACCCCTTCCACCTGGAGGCTTACGGCAAGACCACCGTGAACTACAACCGGGACGTGGAGGCCTTCCCGGTACTGGTGGCCATGTTCGAGAAGATTCTGGGGAAGTGCCCCTACAAGTCCCCCACGGATATGGGCGTGAACATGGTGGGCAACTGCATCACCGACGACGCTGTGGTGTGTGAAGCCTCCCGGCAGGAGATTGTGAGGCGTTACTACACCGCCCTGTGCGACCAGAAGCGGGGCAAGGCCACGGAAGCCCAGATCATGAAGCTGGAACTGCTGATGAAAAAAGCCGGGGTCACCCCGGAGGACCGTCCCGTGGTGGCAGCGGCTCTCCATCGTGCGGAGGAGACCAGCAAGCCTGCCGCCGCCATGGAACTGCCCGACGGCCGGATTCTCACCGGCAAGACCTCCAACCTTCTGGGCGCCTGCGCCGCATTGCTGCTCAACGCCCTGAAAGCCCTGGCAGGGCTGGAGGACGGGGTGCACCTGATTGCCCCGGAGGTCATAGGTCCCATCCAGCACCTGAAAGTAGACCACCTGGGGAACCGGAACCCAAGGCTTCATACCGACGAGGTGCTCATCGCCCTGTCAATCTGTGCCACCACCGACCCCCGGGCGGAGGCCGCCATGGAGCAGCTGGACAAGCTCCGGGGCTGCGAAATCCACTCCTCTGTGATTCTCTCGGAGGTGGACGAGCAGGTATTCAAGCGCCTGGGCGCCAACCTCACCTGCGAACCCCGGTTCAAAGGCTGATAGGACAACAAAAACCTGAATAAAAGGAGGAAAACCCCCAAAAACCGGGGCTTTTCCTCCTTTTTTCGTATATCCACCCGCCCATAGCTCCCGACCGTCGGGAGCTGCGGCGAGTCGCCGCTGACAATGCGCACGGCAACTTTCTGCGATTCGTTACTTCCCTGCCCCGCCCGGTATCGATACCGCACCCAAAGGCTCCCGGCCTGTGGAAGCTGGCAAAAATCTTTGATTTTTGACTGAGGGATTCTACAGCAGGTACTTTCCCAAAGAACAAGCCAATGTGGAAAGGTTCGCACCCCATAGCTCCCTCCGGGAGGGAGCTGGCACGGCGTAGCCGTGACTGAGGGAGCCAGCGGGGGGTAAGCTGACGGTTTGATTTTGGGGTGGTACTTGATAAAGGTTATCGATACCCCGACCTCCACCGCAGTAACGATACCGGGCATTGGAGGGGCAGTAACGATTTGCTGAAGATTACCGTGCGAAATTGTCTGCGGCGACTCGCCGCCGATACCGGGCAGGTCAGGGAAGTAACGATTTGCTGAAAGCCACCGTGCGCATTGCCACCGGGGGCACCCCGGCGGGCGGGTCAGGGAAAGAACGATTACAGACCAGTTCAGTGCGAAATTGTCAGCGGGCACTGCCTGCCGATACCCTATGCCGATTTTACTGGGTAGTTACCTCCAATAGGCATAGGAAATGGGATAGCTTTGGGGAGGTTCCGCCTCTGGTGGTCAAATAGGTTTTGCGCCCGCTGGCTCCCTCCGTCTTGGGGCTGCGCCCCAAGCCACCTCCCTCCCGGAAGGAGGTATAAACGAAGCCTTCTGCAAGCCAACGATACTGAGAAGATTCACCAAATCAGGAGTTCTGGTTTTCCGTGAACAGGTTGGCGCTCTGGGTGAAGTACAAATCGGCGTAGATGCCGCCCTTTTTCAGCAGCTCCTGATGGCTGCCGCACTCCGTAATTACCCCGTCTGCAATGGAGATAATCCGGTTGGCAGAGCTGATGGTGGAGAGGCGGTGGGCAATGATGAGGGTGGTTCTGCCCTGGGACAGGGTATCGAAGGCCCGCTGGATTTTTGCCTCCGTCACCGAGTCCAGCGCGGAAGTGGCTTCGTCCAGGATGAGGATGGGGGGATTCTTCAGGAAAATCCGGGCGATGGCCACCCGCTGCTTCTGACCGCCGGAAAGGAGGGTTCCCCGCTCTCCCACATAGGTGGAAAAGCCGTGAGGCATTGCCAGAATGTCCTCGTAGAGCTCCGCCTTCTTGGCGGCCTCCATAACCTCCTCATCGGTGGCAGAGGGACGGCCGTAGCGGATGTTTTCCAGGATGGTGTCCGCAAAGAGGAACACATCCTGCTGGACAATGCCGATGTTCTGGTGGATGGAGCGCTGGGTCACATCCCGCACGTCCTTGCCGTCAATGGAAATGCTGCCGCCGGTGACGTCATAGAACCGGGGAATCAGCTGGCACAAGGTAGTCTTGCCGCCGCCGGAGGGGCCCACCACGGCGATGGTCTCCCCGGGGGAGACCTCCAGGCTCACATCGTGCAGCACCTCCGAATCCTCGTTGTAGGAGAAATCCACATGGGACACGGAGATTGCGCCCTTCACATCCTCCAAATCCGGAGCACCGGGCTTGTCCTTCAGGGTGGGCTCGGTGCGCATAATCTCCACAAACCGGGTCAGTCCTGCGTAGCCGGAGGAGAACAGCTCTGCAAAGTTGGCAATTTTCCGCATGGGGTTGACAAAGGCGGTGATATACAGGGTAAAAGTAATCAAATCCCGGTAGTCCATGGCTCCCTGCATAATCAGGTAGCCGCCGTAGCCGATAATCACCACATTGAGGGTACACAGCAAAAACTCCATGGAGCTGGTAAACCGGGCCATGGCCTTGTATTGCAGCTTCTTGGCCCCACGGTAGGTGGCGTTGGCTTTGGTGAACCGCTCATTTTCCAGCTCCTCATTGCCGAAGGCCTTGGCGGTGCGGATGCCGGAGAGACTTGCCTCAATCTCCGTGTTGATGTGACCGATTTTCCGCTTCACTCCCACGGAGGTGTCTGCCAGGGACTTGCGGAAGTACATCACCACCCCGATGAAGATGGGAAGCATCAGACCCACCACCAGAGCCAGCTGCCACTGGATGGTAGCCATCACCACCACAGCGCCGAAAATGGTGAAAATGGCGGTGACCATATCCTCCGGGCCATGGTGGGCAAGCTCGATGAGGTCAAAGAGGTCTGAGGTGAGACGGCTCATGAGCTGTCCCGTGCGGTTCCGGTCGTAAAAGTCGTGGCTCATGCCCTGCATATGCCGGAACAAATCCGCCCGGATGTCCGTCTCCACCCGGACGCCGAAGGTGTGGCCGAAATAGCACACAATGTATTGAAGCCCCGCCCGAATCAGATACGCCCCCACCATAATGGCAATGATGGTGAAGAAGGTGGCGTACAGGTGGTTGGGAAGCAGGTCGTACAGAGCACTTCTTGTCACAATGGGAAAGAGCAAATCCACCCCGGAGATGGCGATGGCGCAGCCCATATCCAGAGCAAAGAGCTTCCAGTGCCGCTTGAAGTAGCCGAAGAAAATCCCCAGCAGGGATTTCTTCTGAAAATCCGTTGTATTCATAGTCGTCCTCCTTATTGGGTACCATTATACAAGGATTTTTCCCAAGTTGCAATCGGGAGCTTTTGACTTTTTTTCCGGATGTGGTACAATAGCCCCGGAGGGATGGCTATGGAGATTGCAGAAAAGGATTTTGTGGTGTGCCGGAAGGCTGTGGGGCTGGATTCGGAGCACGAGCTTCCCCGGCTTCTCCGGGAGAAGCTGGGTGGAGAGATTTACCCTGTCCACCGACTGGATTTGAATGTAGGAGGCCTGATGGTCTACGCCCGCAGCAAAAGGGCGGCGGCAGAACTGTCCCGCCTCATCCAGGAGGGGCAGCTGCAAAAAGAATATGTTGCCCTGGTACACGGCACCCCCGCCCCAGAGGGGTATCTGACAGACTATTTATATAAGGACAGCCGGAAGAACAAGGTGTTCGTGGTGAAAAAGCCCCGCAATGGTGTAAAAGAGGCAGCCCTTTCCTACCGGTGCCTGTGCCCCGGCGAGGAATCCTTGGTGCAGGTGCTCCTGCACACCGGACGCAGCCACCAGATTCGGGTGCAATTTGCCAGCCGGGGCTTTCCCCTGGTAGGCGACCACAAATACGGCAGCCGCAGCCCCCTGGAAGCCCCCCGGCTGTACTCCTGCCGCCTCACCTTCCCCTGGGAGGGAAAGATGCTGACCTTCACAGACCTTCCCCACTGGGCAGAAGGAGCCCAGTTGCAGGATTTGAGAAATATGAAAAAAATCTGAAAAAGGGGTTGACTTTTGCTGCCCCCTGGGTTATAATAGCGGAGCTGTCTGACAAATGCTGCTATAGCTCAGTCGGTAGAGCGCATCCTTGGTAAGGATGAGGTCGCCAGTTCAAATCTGGCTAGCAGCTCCAAAAAAACTCCAATCCGATTTGTGATTGGAGTTCTTTTTTTGCTTGCAAAACTGGCGACCTCATCCTATTTTCAATCGTGAGGTCGTTTAGGGTTCCCGCAAAACCTGTTTTGCGGGAACCCGGTAGCCAGTTCAAATCTGGCTAGCAGCTCCAAAAAAGCTTCAATCCCATTGGGGATTGGAGCTTTTTTCGTTCTTCTGACTATTTGAACTGGCGACCTCATCCTGTTTTCAATCGACAGCGTGGGAAAGAAATACCCCCCAAAAACCACAATCTATAACGGGGGCAGAAACTAAAACCCTGCACCCGAGCCAAAGCGAAGGGTCAATCTCCCGATGGTTCCACCCGGGGGATTCTAAAGGGGGGAACAATTCGAGCGGGAGCGAGTTGTTCCCCCCTTAAGCCGGCTTCTTTGCTTACTTTCTTGCCGGAGCAAGAAAGTAAGGCCCCGCTGGCAAGCGCTTGCAAAAAGCCGATTGGAGAACAGACGAAAAGGTTATAACCGGGTGTCGATACCCACCAGCAAGTACCACCCCCAAAGCAAACCGGAACTGCACCCCCCGCTTGCTCCCTCAGTCACGGCTACCGCCGTGCCAGCTCCCTCCCGGAGGGAGCCATGGGGTGCGTACCTTTCCACATGGGTTTGTGCTTTCGGAAAGCGCCTGCTGTGGAATCCCTCAGACGCCTTCACCGCAGCTCCCGACCGTCGGGAGCTATGGACTGGTGCGCATATTGGAAAAGGAGAAAAAGCCCGGATTTTCGGGTTTTTCCTCCTTTTTTATCGCTTTTTCAGGCTTTTTCAAAGCCCCTTACGGCAGCTTGACCGTAAAGCGGCAGCCGGTTTCCAGGTTTTCTACCTCCACCTGCCCCCCCAGAGTGGTGAGAATCTGCTTCACCAGGGCAAGCCCCAGGCCGTTGCCCTCTGCCTGGTGGGAGCTGTCGCTCTGGTAGAACCGGTGGAAAATCCGCTCCAGGCTCTCTGGGGGAATCCCCGGGCCCCGGTCCTCCACCGTGAACACCGTCCCCTCCTTCCGGAGGGTGATGCCCACATAGCCTCCCTGGGGACTGAACTTGATGGCGTTGCCGATGAGGTTGCTCCAAACGTGGCTGAGCAAGCGATCGTCCCCAAAATAGCACACCGGCTCCAGATTCACGTCCAGGTCAATGTCCTTGGCAACCCACTCCGGTTCCAGGGCCACAATCACCTGGCGAATCTGCTCGTCCAGGGAGAAGTTCCGCTTCCGGCTCTGGATGGCCTGGTTATCCACCTTGGAAAGGAGCAAAATGTTCCCCACTAACTTGGAGAGCCGCCGGGTATTGAAGAGAATCTTCTCCACATACACCTGCTGCTCCGGGGTTACCCCTTCGCAGTCCTGCAACAAGGTGGCGTAGCCTTCGATGGCGTTAATGGGGGTTTTGAACTCGTGGGACACGTTGGACACAAAATCCGTCTGCAAAATCTCCGTGGTGCCCAGCTCCTGGGCCATGAGATTGAAGTTCTCGCAAATCTGCTGCAGCTCCCGGAACCGCTGGGGCTCCTCCAGCCGCACATGAAAGTTGCCCTTTGCCACCTGCCCCATGGCCTGTCCCAGCCGGTTGATGGGGGCAAAGAACAGCCGGTTGACAAGGCCAGTCAGAAGGCTTCCCAACAGGGCACTGATACCCAGCACCACCAGAGCCTGCCAGGCGGCAAAGCTCACCCCCAGATATTGCAAAATCGCTCCCACCACGCCGGTAGCCAGAGACATGATGCCCACCTGTAGGAGCACCAGCAAAGTCAGGTACACCTTCATGGAAACATGGGCAGAGCGAACCATCTTTCCCTTTTTCATGCTTTTACCACCTTATAGCCCACGCCCCGGATGGTGACGATTTTGAAGTCCGGGTTGTCCCGGAACCGCTCCCGGAGCCTGCCCACATGGACCTCCACGGTGTGGGCGTCGCTGTCGGTTTCGTAGCCCCAGATCTCATCCATCAGCTGCTGCCGGGTGAAAATCCGCCCGGGGAAAGAGGCCATTTTGTAAAGGAGCATAAACTCCTTCTGGGGCAGCACCACCGAGCCTCCCTCCCAGGTGACGGTGAGGGAGTCCCACTCCATGACGGTGTTCCCCAGGGTCTGGCGGCGCTCGTGAATCATCTGGGCCCGGCGAAGAAGCGCCCCCACCCGCAGCACCATCTCGTTCACATTCACAGGCTTTACCATATAGTCGTCGGTGCCGGAGAGGAAGCCCTGGCGCATATCGTCAAAGGCGTCCTTGGCGGTGACCATCAGCACCGGGGTGGTGATGCCTGCCTCCCGGAGCTGGCTTACCAGGGTGTAGCCGTCCATCAGGGGCATCATCACGTCGGAAATAATCAAATCAAAATAGGTGTTGTCCAGGGCGTCCAGAGCTTCCTGGCCGTTGCTAACCCCCTCCACCTGGTAGCCGTTCTTCCGCAGCACATGGGCAAAGAGCTGGCGCAGCTCCTGGTCGTCCTCTGCAATGAGAATTTTCAGCATGATTTTCTCTCCTGTAAAAAGTCCAGCACCTGCAAAGGCTTCTCTTTCCAGGCAGGAGCCTGTTCCCGCAGCTGAGGCAACGCTCCCCACCCGGCAAGGAGGAACCCGGTTCCGGCGTTCTGGGCGCAGAGCATATCATACACCGAGTCTCCGATATACAGCACTTCCTCCGGGGCCGCCCCGGTGCGCTGCATATAAGCCTCCAAGGGCCCCGCCTCCGGCTTGTGGGTAACGGAGTCCTCGGCGCAGATGACCTCCCCGAAATACCCGGCAATCCCCAGGTTCGGAATTTCCGCATCGTAAAGCAGGTGAGTCCGGGAGGTAGCCACCCCCAGGTGGCAGCCCTGCTGCTGCAAGGTGCGAAGCAGCTCTTCAATTCCGGGATAGAGGGGGTTGCACCCTTCGTAGTGGGTCAGCTGCTCCAGCCACACCTGCATGCCGGCTTTTTCGTCCAGTCCCAGCCGCCGCAGCACGTCCTCCCCGGTAATCCCCAGGGCAAAGTGCAGCTCCTCCCTGGGCGGCTTCTTGCCGGTAAGAATCAGAAGGGTATCCTGCAAAGAGGAAATGGTAGTGTTCTCCGTATCCACCAGCGTTCCGTCCACATCAAAGACAATATGTTTGTAGTCCATGCTCCCAACTCCTGTTCCGTTTTCCCCTATTTTATCCCATTTCCCCCCGTCCGTCAACTGCGGCGAGTCGCCGCTGACAATTCCGCACCAAGCTGGTCTGTAATCGTTACTTCCCTGACCCGCCCGGTATCGTTCTATGGTGCGATATCGGGCTTTTTCAGACTTTCAATCGACAGCGTGGGAATGAAGCGCCCCAAAAACCACGCCCCAAAACGGGGGCAGAGGCTAAAACATACCACCCGAGCCAAAGCGAAGGGTCAATCTCCCGATGGTTCCTCCCGGGGGATTCTCAAGGGGGGAACAATTCGAGCGGGAGCGAGTTGTTCCCCCCTTGAGCCGGCTTCTTTGCTTCCTTTCTTGCCGGAGCAAGAAAGGAAGGCCCCGCTGGCAAGCGCTTGCAGAAAGCTGATTTGGATAACAGGCCCAAAAGCTGTAACCGGGTGACGACAACCACCAGCAAGTACCACCCCAAAGCAACCCACCAGCTTACCCCCCGCTGGCTCCCTCAGACGCCTTCGGCGCCAGCTCCCTCCGGTCGGGAGCTATGGGCTGCTGCGCTTCCACATTGGATTTGTGGGAATTGGAAGTGTATGCTGTAGAATCCCTGATTCCCGGCACCGGGTAAACACCCCCCGGTTTTCCGGGGGCAAGAAATTTGCCTTTTTCCGGGGAAAAAGGACAAATGGGGCTTTACTTTTCCCTTTCTATCCTGTATAGTAGTCCCCGACAGAGTAGGAAACCCTGCGTAAAGTGCTGCCAGAATGGGGAGTTGTGTGGCAGACGAAGGACGGTAGTCCGCGATGGGGTATCCGCACCCGCTGCGTCATAATGGACTGATCCTCCTTTATGTAGCAACGATACTCGGTGGAGCGAATGGCTGCGGACATTCTATCCACGGATTCCTGGACCGCTGCTCCCCTTACGACCCAAGGTCGCAAGGGGCTTTTTTCGTGTCGGGGAACCATCAGCCGCTTTGCTCCAAAAAATAAAGGAGGTTTTCCTATGAACAAACAAACAACCATCCCCATTCTGTCCACCCGGAACCTGGCCTGCTGCGCTCTGCTGGCAGCTTTGAGCGTGGTGCTGGCCCGTCTGGTCATTCCCATGCCCAATGCCACCACCCGGTTCTCCATCGAGGCGGTGCCCATTGTCCTCTCCGGCATTCTCTTCGGCCCCATGGCAGGAGCCCTGGTGGGCTTCTGCGCCGACTTCGTGGGCACACTGTTCTCCGGATTCGGATTCAACCCCCTGTTCAGCCTGCCCCCCATTCTCTACGGCGTCTTTGGCGGTGTATTTCGCCATTACCTGGGGAAGAAAGTGACCATTCCCGGTCTGACCCTGACCTTGCTGCCTCCGGTGGTGCTGGGCTCCATCCTGTGGCAGAGTGCCGCCCTTTCCTATGTTTACAACAGCAAGGGCAGCTTCCAGGCCAGTATGATTTACTTCCTCACCACCCGCTCCGTGCAGTTTGCCGTGACCCTGGTGCTGGATGTGGCCATTTTGTACCTGCTGATGCGCACCGGCATTTTCCAGAGAATGGGAATCTGGCCCCCGGTGAAGAAAGAGAAATAATCTGATTTTGAAAGGAAGACCCTTCCATGAACGCAACCGAAGCCATTGCCTATATTCATTCCGTCTGCTGGAAAGGCAGCGTCCCCGGTCTGGAACGGACCCGGACCCTGCTGGCAAAAATGGGCAATCCGGAAAAGAAGCTTAAATTCGTACACATTGCCGGAACCAACGGAAAAGGCAGCACCGCCGCCATGACCGCCTCCATTTTGCGGAAGGCGGGATACCGGACGGGACTGTATACCTCCCCCTACATCTACCGCTTCCATGAGCGGATGCAGGTAGACGGGCAGGAAATTTCCGACGAAGATCTGGCAGAGATAACGGAATATGTCAGACCCCTGGCCCAGTCCATGGAAGAATCTCCCACAGAATTTGAGCTGGTCAGCTGCATTGCCTTTGAATACTTCCGCCGCAAGCACTGCGACATTGTGGTGCTGGAAGTGGGCATGGGCGGTGCCCTGGACTCTACCAACGTCATTGAAACGCCGGAGGTGGCGGTGATTACCAATATCGGCCTGGATCACACCGAATATCTGGGAAGCACCGTGGAAGAAATTGCCCTGACCAAGTCCGGGATTTTCAAGGAAAACGGCCGGGCGGTGGTCTACCGCAGCACCCCCTCTGTGGAGGCGTTGTTCGAGCAGGTCTGCCGGGAGAAGCACGTGAGCCTCCGAAAAGCGGACTTTGCCGGCCTGAAGCTGAAGCGCCACACCCTGGAAGGCCAGGTTTTCGACTGCGGAGCCAGAAAGGATCTGGTGCTTCCCCTGCTGGGAGATCACCAGCTCCACAATGCCGCCGTGGTGCTCTCCGTTGCGGATACCCTGATGGAACGGGGCTGGAAGATCACCGAGGAGAATATTTACGACGGCATCCGGGACGTGCGCTGGCCCGGTCGGTTTGATGTGATGGGAAGAGATCCCCTTTTCATCATCGACGGCGGACACAACCCCCAGTGCATTGAAGCCCTGGTAAAAAACATCCAGGACTACCTGGCAGACAAGCGGGTCATTGCCCTGACCGGCGTACTGGCGGATAAGGACTATGCGGATATGTATAAGCCGGTTATGCCCCTGGTGGAGACCTTCGTGTGCATCACCCCGCCCAACCCCCGGAAGCTGGAAGCCAACCTGCTTGCCCAGTACTTGCAGCAGGCAGGCGCCGCCGCCATTGCCTGTGACACCGTGGATGCCGGCGTGGAGAAGGCAATCCAGCTGGCAGGCAAAGACGGCGCAGTGCTGTGCTTTGGCTCCTTGTACTCCATCGGCGACATCCGTGACGCCCTGACCCGCCGCCGGGGTGCCCCCGGTGTCAATTTCGCACGATAGCTTTCTGCGATTCGTTACTGCCCCTCCAGTGCCCGGTATCGTTACCTTGTAGAAGGGTTCCGTAAATACCTCCCTCCGGGAGGGAGGTGGCTTGGGGCGCAGCCCCAAGACGGAGGGAG
>DVFK01000062.1 GCA_018713285.1 Candidatus Faecousia excrementigallinarum | reverse complement strand
AGTGGTATACATTCATGTTGGTCAGACTGATGTAGCCTGTATATACAATGGGAAAGACCACCATCAGTCCTATGAGAATCACGGAAGGGCCTGACCAGGCATAGGAAATCAGGGTATCTTTTTTCCGATTTTTCATAGGCCCTCTCCTTTCTTTACTTCATGGCAGCAATCAGGTCTTCCGCCTGGGCCAGTGCGGCATCAAAGCTCTGGGCAATGTCCTTGCCGGACAAATTCACATCCGTCAGGAGATTGCCTACCACCGTCCACATCACATCCATCTCCGGGATGTTGGGCATGGGGATAGCGATTTCCGCGGTGGTACGCATGGCCTGAACCATTTCGTCCTCTGCCACCCGGTTGTCATCATAACACACTCCGTTTGCTGGGGCGCAGCCGCTGGCCAGAGCCAGTTCAATGCCAATGTCCGGCGCCGTCAGGGCAGACAGGAGTTTCTTGACTGCCTCAGTTTTCTGCTGTGCTGCAAACTGCAAAACATGCACACCCTGCACACCGGAATAAGGTGCCAGAGCTTTCCCGGTGGCATCCACCACAGGCATAGGTGCGATTCCCAGGTCAATCTCCGCTTCTCTTGCAGAGGGTACCATCCAGGGGCCTCCGATGGTGGCATCCGCCTTCCCCTCCAAAAACAGGGTGTTGACCGTATTGTATTCCGTTTCCCCGGGCATCAGAGCCACAAATTTGGCATGATAGCTTAGGGCATCCTTCACCGCCTGGGCATCCGGGAAAGGTACACCGGATTCGTCAATAATGCTTCCCCCAAAACCGTGAATCCAGGCAGCGGAGTAATAAGCGGTGCTGTGCTGCTCCACAAAGCCATAGCGCCCCCGACCGGTATTGGCTTCCATATAGGTAAGCAGCGCATCGGTAGTTGCCGGCACTTCCTCATCCTGCATATACCGGCGGTTATACATAAACAGCAGAGTTTCAAAGTACAAAGGCAGCTGGTACAAGGTATCTTTGTAGGTCGCTGCCTCCACAGTCATGGGCAGGTAGTTGTCCAGAGCCCCCTTCTCCAGCAACGGTTCCACCGGAGCCAGAATTCCCATCTCTGCAAAGACACCGATTTTATCGTGGGCGAACAGAAACAAATCCGGTGCTGCACTGGGGTCATTGCCTACCAGCTTCAAAGAATCCGTCAGGCTGGTCTTTTTCTCAAACTGGATTTCCAAATCCGGCACGGCCTTTTCCAGATAGGTCTGGAGAGCTTGGATGACGGCATCTTCCTTATCGTGCCAAATCACCAACCGGTTGGCCTCCTCCGGTTCCAGAGCCTTTTCCCCACAGGCCGCCAGAGTCAGAAGCAGACAAATACATAAAAACAGGGATAGTAGTCGTTTCATAGAACACCTCCGAATCCATAGGGAAAAGCAGGTGTGCGGTTCCCGCACACCCGCTTTCAGGGACCATTCCGTATGATTTTACTTCTTTTTCTTTACTACCAGAGCTACCACAACGCCCAGTACCACAACAGCCGCTACCACAGCCACCACGATTACTGCGTTGTTGTTCTCCTGGACAGGCTCTTCCGTGGGAGGCTGGGTTGCGGGTGCTTCCGTAGTTGCTTCCGCGGCTTCCGTTGCAGGAGGTGCTTCCTCACCGGTAGGTTCTTCATAGGAGACCACCGCATTTTCCGGATCGGTTACCACAATCCATACATCCTTCCCCACTTCTACAGACAGGTCGGAGGTCTGAACCGTACCCTCGTTGGCATTGATGATGACGGAGTTAATCCACCCGGGTACCTGAATAGTGTACCAGTCCCCATCCTGGGTCAGGGCCTCGCCGGGCCAGGCGGTGAAAGCGTTGGTGCCGTCCGGTGCAGACCATGCCCAACAGCAGGGAGCGGACCAATCTTCCGGCAGCTTGGCGTGAACGGTGATGTCCTCTGCCGTCTTGTTGGGATCCTCATAGGCCAAGTCATAGGTCAGGTCCTCGTAAACTGTGAGCCACAGCTCCTTGCCCTCAATGGAAATATCCTCTGTCTGGACGGTTCCCTCATTTCCGCTGACAATCAGGGAGTTAACCCAAGCTGGGGCCTTGGCAGTAAACCAACCGTCCTCCCCTTCGGTCATGGCAACACCGGGCCAGGCCTCAAAGGCGTTGGTACCGTCCGGAGCGGACCATGCCCACAGGTCTACGGTCTTCCAGGACAGCGGTACATAGACATGAACCACAAACTTTTCCACATAGGCGGGAATCTCTCCCCGAAGCTGAGCCTCGTAGGAAACAGTAGCAGTGGCATCTTCCCCGACCGTAATCCAAACCTCCTTGCCAGCCTCAACCGCAATACCCTCTGTCTGAACTGCAGATTCCGTATCCTGATTGGCGTTTACAATCACATTCTGAACAAAGTCCGGCACCCAGATATAGTACCATCCCTCTGCCAAAGGTTCCATGGCCTCACCGGGCCAGGCTGCAAAAGCGTTGGTGCCGTCGTCGGCCCATGCCCACAGGTTGGGAGAATCCCAGCCATCCGGCACTTTCACGACCACAGGTACCATCTCGTTTTCCTCTTGGGCAAATGCCGTAAGAGACAGGCACGATACTGCCAGCATAAGTGCAATGAGAACAGCGATTGTCTTTTTCATAGATTTTCCCTCCTGTTATTTTTATCGCTAAACTCAATATAGCACCCCAAACGCCCAGCGTCAACGAAAGATTGCGAAAGCAATTTCCTTATGCTTTTTGTATTGTTTGCGATTATACATCCTTCTTTTTTTGTTGATTATAAACATTTAATCCGAGGCAATCCCATATGCTCAATCCGTTCAAAAAACAATATTTACGAAACCAGTTTCGCAACTTCTATTCCCCTATCTTGTTTTTCCGGCAACCAGATCCCC
>DVFK01000061.1 GCA_018713285.1 Candidatus Faecousia excrementigallinarum | reverse complement strand
TGTTTTGTTCGTCTTTGCGTTATTCAATTTACAAGGTACAACTTTTCGCTACCCTCGTGGGTTAGCTTGCTTATTCTATCACAGAAGTTTTCCTTTGTCAAGAACTTTTTTCATCTTTTTTCAAGATTTTTTTCGTCCTTTTCATCCGCTAGAAAACTTTCCGCTCTATTTCGCTCGCCCCCTTGCGGAAGCAGCTTGCATATAATACCACTTGGGTTTCCATTTGTCAAGGATTATTTTTGCTTTTTTTCAAATTTTTTACAGCCCTGGAAAAGGCCGGAAAACCGGCCTTTTACTCCCCCTGGGTGATGCCGCTGGTGATGTCTGCCAGGGCATCCGCTGCATCCATGACACTCTCATCCCGGGCTGCCAAATCCCCCAGGCTTACCATACCTTTGAGCTTTCCGGCCTCCACCACCGGCAGCCGCCGCACCTGTTTCCGACCCATATAATGCGCCGCCACCCCGGCTTCCATATCCGGGGCCACCGTCAGCACCCTTCCGGTCATCACCTCTTCCACCCGGGTATTGCCGGGAGTCTTGCCGGTAGCCAGACACCGGGTCACCAGGTCCCGGTCCGTCACCAGGCCGCAAAGGGTGCCGTCAGCCTTGCACACCGGGAGAATTCCGATATTGTACCGGGCCAGCACCCGGGCCGCCACCTCCACCGACTCACCCTTCTGGACGGAAATGGCAGGCGTTGACATGATCTGTTCCACTTTCATGGAAATCCCTCCTTTGGATGGGAGTATGCCCGGATTTTTCCAAAACCATACCCCGGAGGCTTTTCCTCCGGGGCAGGAAATCAGTCCTTTTTTCCAAACCGGACGCCGAAGCCGTAAAGCACCGCTCCGTACAGCAGGGTGGCCGGAATCAGCAGCGTGGGGTTCTGCCCGATGGAGAACACACAGCCCACCAGGCACAGGCTCACCGCCAGGGACACGCCGAAAGCCGCCACAATGCCAAACCCTGTCCCCAGCGTCCGACAGAAGGGCTTCCAGGTGAGAAACAGAATCAGAACGCAGTGGGCAGCCGTCATCAGGACCGCCACCGGCAAAGCCGTCGCCGCCCCTTTGGACCACATCAAATCAGGAATCGCAGGCATCAGCGCCGCCAGCAGAAAGCCTGCTACGGCGCAAGCCAGAATCCGCAACACCATCACAGAACCGCTTTCCGCCTTTTTCCCGGGGGTATTGGCTCCCACAGACTGCACTGGGGTGCCGCAGCTTTCGCAAAAGGCAGCCCCCTCCGGAATTTTCGCACCACAGTTTACACAATACATAATCATGTCCTCCCAAATATGTTTTTTCAGACAGTACGCCGGGGAAAATACGCCCCGCTTACCTCTTTTCACCTCTAAGACAGGGTAGCCGAAGAAAAAGTTTTATGGGGGAGGAAATTTTTTCTGAAAATTTTGCAGAAAAACCCGGGCCATGACTGACCCGGGTTTTTTGTTGGTATTTTAGAAGCGGCACTTCTCCGCAATATAGGCTTTCAACTCGCTGATGGGGATACGGACCTGCTCCATGGTATCCCGATCCCGGACGGTGACACAGTTGTCGGCAGGGGTGTTCTCATCGCCTACGGTCTGGAAGTCCACGGTGATGCACAAGGGGGTTCCGATTTCGTCCTCCCGGCGGTAACGCTTGCCGATGGAGCCGGCGTCGTCGAAGTCCACCATAAAGTCCTTCCGCAGCTCCCGGTAAATCTCCTCCGCCTTGGGGGAGAGCTTTTTGCTCAGGGGCAGCACGGCGGCCTTGAAGGGTGCCAGAGCCGGGTGCAGCCGCAGCACGGTGCGGATGTCCGGGTTGCCCTTCTTGTCCTGGCCCACCACTTCCTCGTCGTAGGCCTCGCACAGGAAGGCCAGAGCCACCCGGTCGCAGCCCAGAGAGGGCTCAATCACATAGGGGATATAGTGCTCCCCCTTCTCCTGGTCGAAGTACTCCAGGCTCTTGCCGCTGGCCTCCTGATGGCGGCCCAGGTCGTAGTTGGTACGGTCGGCAATGCCCCACAGCTCGCCCCAGCCGCCGCCGAAGGGGAACTGGTACTCAATATCCGTGGTGGCCCGGGAATAGAAAGCCAGCTCTGCCGGTTCGTGGTCCCGCAGCCGCAGGCTCTCCTCTTTGATGCCCAGGCTCAGAAGCCAATTCTTGCAGAAATCCTTCCAGTAGGCAAACCACTCCAAATCGGTGCCGGGCTGGCAGAAGAACTCGCACTCCATCTGCTCAAATTCCCGGGTACGGAAGGTGAAGTTGCCGGGGGTAATCTCGTTCCGGAAGGCCTTGCCCACCTGGCACACGCCGAAGGGCAGCTTCTTCCGGGTGGTACGCTGAATGTTGGCGAAGTTCACGAAAATGCCCTGGGCAGTCTCCGGCCGCAGGTAGCAGGTGGAGGAGCTGTCCTCGGTGACGCCGATTTTGGTCTGGAACATGAGGTTGAACTTCCGGATGGAGGTGAAGTGGTGCTTGCCGCAGTTGGGGCAGACCACATCCTCGTGCTCGGCAATGAAGGCATCCATCTCCTCAAAGCTCATGGCGTCCACATTTACGCCCTGGCCGGAGGGAGCAGCCTCGATGAGCTTGTCAGCACGCTGCCGGGCACCGCAGCCCTTGCAGTCCACCAGGGGGTCAGAGAAGCTGCCCACGTGGCCGGTAGTAATCCAGGTCTGGGGATTCATAAGGATTGCCGCATCCAGTCCCACATTATAGTCAGACTCCTGCACAAACTTCTTCAGCCATGCCTTTTTCACGTTGTTTTTGAACTCCACACCCAGAGGGCCGTAGTCCCAGGCGTTGGCCAGGCCGCCGTAAATCTCGGAGCCGGCGTAGACGAAGCCGCGGTTTTTGCACAGGTTTACAATCATATCCAGGGTCTTTTCGCTGTTTTTCATAGTTCATCCTCCACTTTGGGATAATTTGTTCTTATTATATCGGGGTATAGGCCCAAAATCAAGATTCTTCTCCGGACTGGAGCACATTTTCCGGCCCCAGATCCTGGGCCATCATGTGGTGCACCAGGTTGCCGATGTCCACCGCCGTCA
The DNA here is from genome assembly GCA_018713285.1 of Candidatus Faecousia excrementigallinarum. Taxonomy (GTDB): domain Bacteria; phylum Bacillota; class Clostridia; order Oscillospirales; family Oscillospiraceae; genus Faecousia; species Faecousia excrementigallinarum. Next base: position 51,637 of record DVFK01000061.1, on the reverse strand, counting down.
GGCCCTTCTGGGCCTCGGGGTAGAGGATTCCCACCAGGTGGAGGTGGACATGGGTTTTCTTCAGCCGGGCTGCGTTGCGGAACACCTGCTGGGTGTTTTGCAGGGTGCAGACCACAATGGGCACCTGGGCCTTCTGGGCAATCTTGAACACGCCGTTGCGGAAGGGGTGAAGCTTGCCGTCCAGACTGGTGTAGCCCTCCGGGAACACGGCGATGGAGGCTTTATCCTCCTTGATGATGTTGATGCAGTTGATGATGGTCTTCAGGGCCTCCCGATCGTTTTCCCGGTTGATGGACTGGCAGAGAATCTTGTGCATCAGCTTGCCCACCAGGAACAGCCGTTCATTTTCCCGCTTGGTGATAAAGGCCAGCTGGCTGTTGGCGAAGCTCCCCAGGAGAATCACCGGGTCCATCACGCTCAGGTGGTTGCACACCAACAGAAATCTGCCCTTTTTCAGCATGGTTTCCAGGCCGTCGGTGTGCAGTTCCACCCGCAGCACCGGCTTGGCGGCGATGGCTACAGCGGTAAGGAGGCGGCGATAAAATTTACTGTCCTCCTGCTGGGGTTTTTTCGTGTCCACGCTCCAGGCCAGCACCACCAGAAGCAAAAACAGTCCCAGCCACAAAATCAAAGCGGCAGCCAGGAAGCTCACCGGCAAAACCCAAAGCCATTGCAATGACAAAAAGCTTCCGGTCAGGGCGGTCACAATCAGCCCCGCCACCAGAGCCAGGGCAAAAATACCAGAAAATAGCATTGTCTTTCCTCCAAAATCAGGAATGGGTGTATTCTTTCCCCAGCATTGCCAGGAAGGTCATGCCCATAATTTTGATATCCTTGAAAAAGCCGAAGCTGCGGATGCCCTCCAAATTGTAGCGCATCTTTCCCGGGAGAATCTTCTCCACATAGACCCGGTCCGAATCCTCCGCTCCATTCAGCAGCCGCTCCTCATCCTTATAATAAATACTGGTGAGGCTGGTAACCCCCGCCGGGAGGAGGAAGGTGGCCATCATCTCCGGGGTGTAGCTTGCGGCATACTTGGGAACCTCCGGCCGGGTGCCCACGAAGGTCATGGTGCCCCGGAACACATCCAGAAGCTGCCCGATTTCATCCAGGCGGCACTTGCGGATGACCTTTCCCACCCGGGTAATCCGGCTGTCGCCCCCTACCGTCACCTGGGAGCCTTTGTCCGCCCCCTGAACCATGGTGCGGAACTTGAAAATCCGGAAGGGCTTGCCGTACTGGGTCAGCCGCACCTGGCGGTAGAACACCGGCCCGGGAGAGTCCAGCTTGATGACAACCGCCAGCACCAGAAACACCGGGGACAGAAGCACCAGCATCACCGCCGACACCACAATGTCAAACATCCGCTTGCAAAAAAGGCTTCCCCGCTTTTTGTCCAGAATGTCATAGTATTCCCGCACCTGGGGGGTCTGCATGGCTTCCGGCAAGGCCTCCCATTTTACAAGCTGCATGGCAGATACTCCTTTACAATCCGGCAGAAATTCTCCACCAGGTACTGAGCCTCTTCGTCTGTCAGGCGGGTATGCAGGGGCAGGGTAATCTCCCGGGCAAAGTGGCCGTAGGCGTTGGGGAAATCCCCAATATCAAAGCCCAGATTTTTGTAAGCCGTGAGCAGGGGCAGAGGCTTATAGTGGACATTGGCGGCAATCCCCGCCTCTGCCAGCTTCACAATGATCTCCTGCCGCTGCTGGGGGGTGATGCCGGGAATCTGGGTGATATACAGGTGCCCGGAGCTTTGGAAGCTTTCCGTATAGTGGGGCAGCACCTCCACCCCCAGGGGCCGGAAGGCCGCATCGTACCGGGCAATCAAATCTTTTCTTCTTGCCAGCAGGGCATCGTACCGCTCCAGCTGGGCAAGACCGATGGCAGCCATAATGTCCGTCATGTTGCACTTGTACCAGGGGCCCAGCACATCGTACTCCCAGGCACCCAGCTGGGTCTTGGAGAGGGCGTCCTTGGACTGACCGTGAAGGCTTAAAAGCTGCAATTTGTGGTAAATCTCCTCATCGGACACTCCGGGAATGGGTTTCCAGGTGAGGGCTCCACCCTCGGCGGTGGTGAGGTTCTTCACCGCATGGAAGCTGAAGCTGGTAAAGTCCCCGATGCTTCCCACCGGGCGGCCTTCCCATACTGCCCCAAAGGCGTGGGCCGCATCCACATTCACACTGATGCGCCCCAGAGCCGCCTGCAAAGGGCTGCCCGGACGGAAGAGGCTCCGCTTTCTTTCCACAATCTCAAAAATCCGCCGGTAGTCGCAGGGGATTCCTGCCAGATCCACCGGGATGATGACCTTGGTCTTTTCCGTGATGGCAGCTTCCAGGGCATCGTAGTCCATCTGGAGGCTGTCCTTCTGGCAGTCCACCATCACCAGTTTTGCCCCCACATGGCACACAACAGCGGCGGTGGCAGTGTAGGTATAGGCCGGGACAATCACCTCGTCCCCCGGGCCCACTTCCAGCAGCCGCAGAGCCATCTCGCCGCAGGCAGTCTGGGAATTGAGGCACACCGCTTTTGCAACGCCGCACCGGGCAGCAATCCGCCGCTCAAATTTCTTGGTTCTGGGGCCGGTGGTAATCCAGCCGGAGAGAATGGCCTCCGCCGCCGCCTGGGCCTCCGCCTGGGTCATATCCGGGGGAGAAAAAGAAATTTTCATATTCACAATCTCCGTTTCCTGCCTTCCCGGTCATCCAAAATACCGATAGACAGACATAAGTCAGAATATTATATCGCAGCATGGGAAAAAATGCAAGCAGACAGGGCCAAACCGCCACAATTTTGCAGCAAAAACCCCGCAGCAAACTTGCTGCGGGGCTTTCCTCAGACAGATTCTTTCTGGAACCGCTCCATAGCGGAGAGGATGACGGCATCCATGTCGTAGTACTTGTACTCGCCCAGACGGCCGCCGAAGATGATGTTGGGCTCCCGGTCTGCCAGGGCCTTGTACTTTCCGTACAGCTCGCCGTTTACCTGGTCGTTCACCGGGTAGTAGGGCTCGTCCCCGGGCTTCCACTCGGAGCTGTATTCCCGGCTGATGATGGTCTTGGGCACATCCTTGCCTTCATCATCCTTGCCGAACTGGAACCACTTGTGCTCGATAATCCGGGTGAAGGGGGTCTCCCGGTCGGTGTAGTTCACCGCCGCATTGCCCTGGAAGTTGGGGGTGTCCAGCTTCTCCGTCTCAAACCGGACAGAGCGGTACTGGAGGTAACCCAGCCGGTAGCCGAAGTAGGCGTCGATGGGGCCGGTGTAGACCACCTTCTCTGCCAGAGCGTCCAGCTCCTCCTTGTGCTCCAGGTAGTCGGTGTTCAGGCGAACCTCAATCCCCTCCAGCATATTGGCAACCATCTTGGTGTAGCCGCCCATGGGGATGCCCTGATAGAGGGCGTTGAAGTAGTTGTTGTCAAAAGTCAGGCGCACCGGCAGCCGCTTGATGATGAAAGCGGGCAAGTCCTTGCAGTCCCGGCCCCACTGCTTCTCCGTGTAGCCCTTGATGAGCTTCTCGTAAATGTCCCGGCCCACCAGAGAGATGGCCTGCTCCTCCAGATTCCGGGGCTCGCCGGTAATCTCCCGGCGCTGTTCGGCAATCTTGGCCTCCGCCTCCTGGGGCGTGACCACGCCCCACATCTTGTTGAAGGTATACATATTGAAGGGCATGGAGTACAGCTCGCCCTTGTAATTGGCTACCGGGGAGTTGGTGAAGCGGTTGAACTCCGCAAACGCCTGCAAAAAGTCCCAGACCTTCTTGCTGTTGGTGTGGAAGATGTGGGCACCGTACTGGTGGACATGGATTCCATCCTCCAGATAGGTGTAGACGTTGCCTGCAATGTGGTCCTTCTTCTCCACCACCAGGCACTTCTTCCCGGCCTTCTTCGCCAGGTTGGCAAACACGGCGTTGTAAAGGCCGGCGCCTACCAAAAGATAATCGTACTGTTTCATAATCTCTACCTCCAAATCTTTTTATTCGGCTCTCAAAACAGGCAGCTTACTTACTGTATTTTCTTTTTACTTTCTTCAAAAATTGAATCCAGGTATACTTGAAGCCGTTATTTCGGATAGATTGGACTACCGCATGGAACTTTCCCGTTTTCTTCTGACCGGAAATTCTACCGCTTTCCTGCAAAGCGGTCAGCTGCTGCTTCAACTCGCTTACCTGCTTGCGCAGAGCCGCCACTTCCGTTTCCTCGTTGTGAATCCGTCTGTCGTGCTCCAGGCACTTCCAGAGCTGCAGCTCTCTCACAGAAATGGGCAGCTTGGGCTTTTCCAGGGCATTGACCAGCCATGCCATGCTGAAATCCTTCATGGGCTGCAGCTTGTTATCGATTTCCCGGAAATCCACAGGCTGTTCCGTCAGCTTTCTCTCCTTCAGCTCCTCCAGATTGAATACCAGTCGGTTCTGCAGGTCGGTCAGCTTGCAAATGGTGTCAAACCGGGCCATGCCCCGGTGGCGGTTGGCAAACACGGACATGGGCTTGTGGAAAATAATGCTGTAGCAGAAGCCATGGAAGGAGTCCGTCACCACATACTGGGCGTGGGCAAAATAGTTCAGCCAATCCTCAATGCGGATGGGGTTGACGATATTGGGATCGCCCACCTCTGCCTTGATTTTCTCCACATCCTTCTGACCATCCAGAATAATGCGGTAGGGCAGCCCCAGCTTTTCCGCCGTTCCCCGCACAGCCGCCAGCTTGTCCTCGGTCACGTCCAGCAGATAGGAAAGCACATACTTTTCCCCGGTCAAATCCAATTTGGACAGGTCAATGGCTTCCTGATAGGCTTCCTTGCTGCACAGGAACACCGGGTCGAGAACATGGGTGGCTTCCACATTGAAGGAATTCCGGCAGATATCCACGCCGCTTTCCTCCCGCACGGAAATGGCATCGAACTTGGAGAGGTAATAGCCCACCCGAATCTTAGCCCCGTCGGGGTAGTTCTCGTGGTCCATGCCGAAGGAGGTGGCATAGGCAATCTTCTTCTTGGGGTTGTCGGCGAAGTTGGCGAAGAAATAGTCCACGCCGAAATTCTTGTTGTTGTTGTAATTCCACAGCTGGTCAGACCCCACCAGGAAGGCATTGCACAGGCAGTTGAACCGCTGGAAATCGTCGTTGTAGGTGATGTCACTGACATCATACAGGGCATTGGCAAATTCCACGCCATACCGCTTGCCCTCCGGCAGGTCTTTTACCATTCTGGGGTATTCCAGCATCAGAACGGATTTCCCCAGGCCCTTCAAGGTCCGGTTAATGGCAAAGGAAGTCAGCACGCTGCCGTAATTCGTGCTCTCCCACCAGCCCAGGTATCCGATATCATATGGCGCTTTTCTTCCTTGTACCATCTTGACTGCATCCTCATAACCGTATTTGTCCATGTATTGAAAGAAATACTTCCGGAAACGGTGACTTTTTTGGGGGGCGTTAATCTGACCGTTATACCTTCTGATTTCATCAAAGGGTATCCGCTCGCACAGCTCCATGTTCCGCTTCACCCGGGAAAACAGCTCCTGTCCCCGGGGGCTGTTTATCAGCACCAGGGAAGTACCCTTTTTATCATCGTAAGCAGGGTTGATTTTCTGAATCTGCCAGGCGTCAGCCAGGGTAATATCTGCAATCCGCTGGGGTCTGGCGTATGGACAGGCGGAGCAGTTCCAGCGGTTGATCATTCCCTTCAGGAAGCCTTCATACCAGCTGCTCTCCCAGGAGGGCTTCTTTTTGACGGTTCCGTCCTTCAGGTATACCACCGCAGGGGTTGCCCAGTTGTAGTACACCTTATCCCGGAAGTCCACCTTTTCAATGGGCTTGCCCTCAGAAAATTCCTTCAGGAAGGTCCGGTAGGCGGTGGTGGAATTGGCGCCGTGGCATACCAGGTCTGCGGTAATCAGCTTGTCGTAATCCTTGCCCAGGTAGTTGTAAAGGCCGGCAATCTGGCAGGGGCAGCCGGTATAGAGCACATACTGTCCCCCATCCAGGGCCTTTTTGGCCTCCCGGTAGGTAAGACCGGTGTCGCTTTGCACATACTTGGACTTTTTCAGGGGCAGCAGCTCCTCCTGATTCCGGGCTGCTGCATGGTAAACGCTCTGATAATCCGGGGCATACCGGGCACCGAATACCACGCCTCCCTGCTCCAGCACCCAGTCTGCCATGAGGGTAAACATTCCGCCGGAAGAGCTTTCCTTCCGCACCGAATCCTTCGCCCACACCGCATAGCTCTTGGGGGCAGGATGGTGGGAAACCGGGTGCTCTACCGGGCAAACCTTCCGGCACTTGCCGCAGTCAATACACAATTCCTCGTTTACCTTGGGAAACAAAAAGCCCTCGGCATCCAGCTCCATGGTAATGGCATTCTTGGGGCAGGCATTGGCACAGGCTCCGCAGCCGGTACATTTGTTATGGGGGATTTTCAAGATTGTGTTTTCCATATAATCTTTCCTTACATTTTCCCAATCTTCTTCAGAAGCAATTTGTTTTCCATGTTCAGGCTCTTCCGGTACTGCTCCAGGCCGTATTTTTGAATCACCTGGTAGAGGCGTCTGCCATGGGCAGAAAGGCTTCCGTCCTCACCGCCCAGAATGTCCGGTACGATGTATTGCAGCACCCAGGTAAGGTACTCCCCGCCGTACTCACGGAACCAATTTTTCTCAGCCCAGTAGGCGGTAACCGCCTCCACTACAGAAATGTGCTTGGTGAGCTTGGCATCCAGGGTGGAGACCTGGCTGTTCATAAGAGAATCCGGGCGGCTCCACCGATAGTTATACAGGCGGTCGGAGATAAAGGCGAAATGGGTCGCCTGGGGGAAAATCTTCATCTGGAAGATCACATCCTCCCCATACCGGAGGCTCTCGTCAAATACAATCCCGGTCTTTTTCAGCAGCTCCGCCGAAAAAGCCTGCCGCCACACAAAAGGCTTGGCAGAAGGATTTTCAAACAGCACCTCCGGGGTAAAGCCCCAGAATCTCTGGGTGCGGGTATAAAGGGTCCAGGCATACCACTCCTCCGGCTGGGGATAAGCCGGCACGATGTTGGTGCCGAAAATCACAATGTCCGTGGGTGCTTCCTTGGTTTCCACCCAAACCCGCTCACAGGCGTTGGGGGCATAATAGTCATCCGAATCCAGGAACATAATATAGTCCCCGTGGGCCGCAGCCAGTCCGGTGTTCCGGGCACCAGGCAGTCCCTTGTTCTGCTGGTGAATAACGGAAATCCGGCTGTCCATCCGGGCATAGCGCCGGAGAATCTCCAGGGAATTGTCGGTGCTGCCGTCATCCACGCAAATAATCTCAATGTCATGCAGGGTCTGGTGGATACAGCTTTCCAGGCACCTGGGCAGATACTCCGCCACATTATAAACCGGAATAATAATGGATACTTTCGTGTTCATCTTCTAAAAACTCTCCATGCAACGGCCTTAAAAACCTTTTTCATTGTATACAGCAGACCGTACTGCCGCAGATACCGCCGGGTCTGGCTCAGCTTCTCCTCCAGCCGCTCAGAGAAGGGGGCGTCCTCCCGGAAATTCTTGATTTTATACTCCCGGCCTTCCTTCTGGGCCTTCCGCCACTGGTGGAATTCCCCGGGCTGTTCCATAATCACCTGGATGTTTCTCCACTTGTACCAGGGGAAATACTTCTTTTCCAGGTAACCGGAGGCCATGTCCTTCTGGAAGTCCTCCGAGGCAAAGTCCAGAAATTCCACTGCCAGAGATTCCGTCAGCCGCTCATAGTTCCACATATAGCTGTCGTACTTGATGGCCAGCCGAACCCCCTCCACCTGATTCCGCAGGTAGGGCTTCTCCTCCCGGAGGAACCGGTCCATCTCCCGGTACTCATCGGCAATGCAGTAGACCTTGCCCGGAGAGTGGATGGAAGAAGCCTCGTTGTCCTGACGGTAGTGAAGGAAGCATTCCTGCAACAGCTGAATCTTCTCGGCGCAGGTCCAGACCTTGAAATTAAAGCCTGCATCCTGATAGGAAGCGCCGGGGGTCTCATTGAAGCGGATATGATTCTGCCGGATAAAGTCCCGGCGGTAAATGGCAGACCAGATGGTGGGCTTGATATTGAAAAACTCCACCTTTTCCATGGGTGCCTGGAATTCGGTTCTGGGGCAGAGGGTGCGGTTCGCCATCACCGGGGAGGCAATGACCACCTTTTCGTTCCGCTCCTCCGGCTGGGACCAGTAATAGTAGAAGCCGGACTTCACCACATCCAAATCATAGAACTTGGCACGGTAATAGAGGGTTTCAAACATCTCCGGGTCTGCATAGTCGTCGGATTCCACGATGCCGATGTACTCGCCGGTGGCGGCATCGAAGCCGGTGTTCATGCCGATGCCGTAGCCGCCGTTGGCCTTGTGAATCACCTTCACCCGGGGGTCGGCGGCGGCGTATTCGTCCAGAATCGCCCCGCTGGAATCGGTGGAGCCGTCATCCACCGCAATGATTTCCAGCTCCCGGAGGGTCTGGTTCACCACGCTGTCCATGCACTGGCGCAGATACTTTTCCACATTGTAAACCGGTATCACCACGGATACCTTTGGCATAGTCGTTGTCTTATCCATTCTCTTGTCCTTTACTTTCCGATATGATCATGCAGCTTCAGGAGAAGCTGTGCTTGCCTCTGATTTTTCTGACAAGGGGATTGTCCAGAAGAGCCTGGAACCGGGCGCTGGTAATGTGCAAACGGCCGCACAGCACCATGGCTCTGTATTTCCCTGCCATCTGCCGGAAGGCTTCCGGGAAACAGCGGGAAAATTTCTGCACCGCCTTTTCCGCCAGTCTGCGGCCCTGGGCCTTGTCCGGGCAGACAAGCAGAGCCGTAGTCAGGTAGCTCATGAGAAGTCCCTGGGCCTTGGCGGCGGCATAGTCCCGCCCCGCCCCCTGGGGAAGCTTCTCCCCTTCTGTGAGAAGCCGGTTCAGCACCGCCTCCACATGGGAGATGCGCCTGAGCTGGTTGGCATCGGACACACTCTGGTTTACGTCCCCAATCCGGTACACATACACAAACATGTCCAGGGGGGTCACCGTTTCTGCGTGGCAGCAGGGGAAGGTGGCAAACTCGTGGTCCTCGTAGAAAATATGCTCCGAAAGGGAAATCCCCATCTTCTGATAAAAGTCCCGCCGGTAGGCAATGCCATGGAAGGTCAGCGCCCGGTCAAAGTCCCCCCAGCGGTTCATCACGTCAGCCAGGGTCATGGTCTTTCCGAAGGCCTCCGGGTAGCACCGCCAGGCCTTGTCCTCCCCGGTGGTGATGTTCACCGTCCGGTAGTGGGTCAGCACCACATCACTGTCGCAGGTTTCCAGCGCCTTTATCAATGCCGGAAGGTTTTTCCGCTCCACCCAGTCGTCGGCGTCCACCACCTTCAGGTACTTGCCCTGGGCGGCGGCGCAGCCGGTATTGAGGGCTCCCCCGTGGCCCAGATTCTTCTGGGTGATGAGCCGGACCGTGCCGGGATACCGTCCGCAAAAATCCAGGGCGATTTTCTCCGTGGCGTCGGTGGAACCGTCGTTTACCACGATGATTTCCAAGTCCTCCAGAACCGAGGGCTCCAGCATACTGGAAAGGCATTTTTCCAGGTATTTTTCGCTGTTATAGGCGGGGATGACAAAGGATAACCGTTTCAATTCTTTCCAACCTCCAAAGGCAATCCCTCAGACCCCCGCACCACCGTCTCACCGGTGTAGGGGGGGAATTCTTTCATAAATAAGGGGTCAAATTTACAGACCCCAAAGTAGTATACCACAAAATATCTCCAAAAAGCAACCATATTTCCGAAAAGCCGGGGAATTGAAAAATTTTCAGCAATTTTTCCGTTTTCTCCCCGGAGCAAAACCCTTCCTTCGTTTCATTTTCCGGGGATTACACAAAAACTTTACTTATATTTCACCCATTGTGACTGTTTCTCCCGGGACAGCTGTGTTATAATAGAGTGTAAAACAGGTAGAAAACAGGAGGATACCATGACACATGCAATCATTGACATCGGCTCCAACTCCATGCGGCTGACGGTCTATCAGGTGGAAAATCACACCTTCAAAATTCTATTCAAGGAAAAAATCATGGCAGGTCTGGCAGGCTTCGTGGAAAACGGATACCTGACCCAGGCAGGCATTTACCGGGCCCGGGATGCCCTGCAGGAGTTTGGCAACATTTTGTCCCTGCTGGATCTGCGGGAGCGGGTTCATGTGCTGGCCACCGCCTCCCTGCGGAACATCCGCAACACCCGGGAAACGGTGGAATTTCTCACCCGGCAGACAGGCTTCTCCATTGACGTAATCTCCGGCAAGGAGGAGGCGGTCTACGGCTATCAGGGTGCCATGTACCAATTTGCCGTATCGGAAGGGGCGTTTCTGGACATTGGCGGCGCCAGCACGGAAATCACCATCTTCCGGGACGGTCAGGTGCAGACGGCAGAAAGCTGTCCCGTAGGTTCCCTCCTTCTCTATAAAAACTGCGTAAAGAAAATCCTCCCCGGTGCCGGTTCCCGGAAGCGGATCGAGGAGATGATTGCCGGGGCCATCCCCCAGGCGCTGCTTTCCCGCCTGCCCTCCCATGCCCAGCTCATCTGCATGGGTGGTACCTGCCGGGCCATCGGCAAGCTGGCAAAGAAGCTGAACCTCATGGACTCGGAGATTCCCAGCCTGACCCTTCCCCAGCTGGACGCTGTAGGTGAGCTGCTCCTGGGAGAGGAAAAGCTGGCGGCAGACACCATTTTGCAGGTGGACCCGGTGCGGATTCACACCATCGTCCCGGGCTATCTCATTTTGTCCCACATTGCCCACGCCCTGAAACCGGAACAGCTGCTTATCAGTGACTACGGCGTCCGGGAAGGGTATCTGGCGGAAAAGGTGCTGTAATGGAAAACTATCTCTATACCCAAAACCGGGAGTTCAGCTGGCTGCGCTTTAATCAGCGGGTGCTGGAGGAGGCGGCTGACCCCACTCTGCCTCCCCTGGAGCGGCTGAAGTTCGTATCCATCTTCTCCTCCAACTTAGACGAGTTTTTCATGGTGCGGGCAGGCAGTCTTTTTGACATTGCCGCCATGGAGCCGAACCAGGTGGACAACAAAAGCGGCCTGACCCCCCAGCAGCAGCTGGTGGGCATCTACCAGATGACCGCCGCCCTGGTGGGGCAGAAGGAGCAGGTCTATGGGGAGGTCTGCCGGAGCCTGGAGGTGCAGGGAATCGCCGATGTGCCCTTCTCCACCCTTTCCAAACAGGAGGCGGACTTCGCCCGGGGGTTCTTCCGGGATCATATTCTGCCGGTGCTCTCCCCCCAGATTGTGGACAGCCGCCACCCCACCCCCCACTTCGGAAACAAGCGGCTCTATATTGCCTCCCTGGTAAAGAGCAAGCACGACAAGCCCTCCATGGCCTTTACCCCGGTACCGGAGGTCCTGCCCCCGGTGGTGATGCTGCCGGGGAGCACCCGGTTCATCCGCACGGAAAACCTGATTCTCCACTTTGCCTCCGCCCTCTACGGCAACTATACCCCGGTGGAGAGCTGCATCTTTGCCGTGACCCGGAACGCCGATGTGCGGTTCGACTCGGATAAATTCGAGGACGCAGAGGTGGACTATCGGCTTCATGTGAAGAAGCTGCTGAAAAAGCGCCGGAGCCTAGCTATTTTGCGGCTGGAGCTGAACGCCCCCGTGTCCCCCAGCTTCCGGAAGGAGCTTCTGAAATTCATCCCCGTGGAGGAGCACCAGATTTACACCGATACCACCCCCCTGCAGATGGGCTATGTCTTTGGGCTTTTGAAGCTGCTGCCGCAGGCCTGCGCCCAGGCCCTGTCCTATCCCCCCCACACCCCTCAGTGGCCGGAGGGGCTGAGCCGGGAGGCCTCCATGATTTCCCAGATTTTGCAGAAGGACCGGTGCCTGTTCTTCCCCTTCCACTGCGTTGACCCCTTTATCCGGCTTCTTAATGAGGCAGCCGACGACCCCCATGTGGTGTCGGTGAAAATCACCATCTACCGGCTGGCCTCCTCCTCCAAAATCGTAAGAGCCCTGTGCCACGCCGCCGAAAAGGGCAAAGAAGTGGTGGTGCTCATGGAGCTGCGGGCAAGATTCGACGAGGAGAACAACATCGCCTGGTCGGAGATGCTGGAAGAAGCCGGGTGCAAGGTGATTTACGGCATGGAAAACTACAAATGCCACAGCAAAATCTGCCTGATTACCCGGGAAAAGAAGGGAAAATTCCAGTACATCACCCAGATTGGCACGGGAAACTACAACGAAAAAACCAACGCCATGTATACGGACCTGAGCCTTATGACCGCCGACCCGGAAATCGGCGCCGATGCCACCGCCTTCTTCCAGAATATGCTGGTGGGAAATGTGGAGGGCAGCTACCGCCGGCTGTTGGTGGCTCCCAACGGCATCCGCCAGACCCTTTTCGCCCTCATCGACCGGGAAATTGCCAAGGGTGACCGGGGCTATATCTGCATCAAGGTCAATTCCGTCACCCACCGGGGGATGATCGACAAGCTGGCAGAGGCCTCCCGGGCGGGGGTGAAGGTTCGGCTTATCGTCCGGGGCATCTGCTGTATCCGCCCCGGGATTCAGGGCAACACCCAGAACATCTCCGTCACCAGCATTGTGGGGCGGTACCTGGAACACGCCCGGATTTACTGCTTCGGAAAGGGAGAGGAGCAGGTGTTCTACATCTCCTCCGCAGATCTCATGACCCGGAACCTGTGCCGCCGGGTGGAGATTGCCTGCCCGGTGACAGACCCGGCCATCCGCCGGGCTCTGGGGTATATTCTGCGCACCCAGCTCTCCGACACCGCCAAGGCAAGCCTGTTGCAGCCTGACGGCACCTACCTGCGGAAAAACGGCCAGCCTCCTGTAGACAGTCAGGCAGTTTTCTCCCAGACCCCCTTCCCCCCGGAAAAACCTGTACCCCCTGCCAAGCCCCTGGGACTGCTGGCCCGGCTTCTCCGGCGGAAAACCGGCACGGCTTGATTCTTTTTTCCCATTGGTGTATACTCTTGGGGAAAAAACCAAGAAAAGTGAGAGGATTCCCATGGAAAAGAAAGTGGCCATTGTCACAGGGGGCAGTTCCGGCATCGGCCGGGCAACCGCCGGAGCCCTTGCCCGGGCAGGGTGCATCGTTTACGAATTCAGCCGCCGGGAGATTCCCCAGGAGGGAGTACGGCATCTTAGTGTAGATGTGACCCGGGAAGCGGCGGTGCAGTCCGCCGTCAATCAGATTCTGTCACAGCAGGGGCACATCGATATTGTGGTAAACTGCGCCGGGTTCGGCATCTCCGGTGCCGTGGAATTTACGGAGCTGGAAGCCGCCAAAAGTCAGTTTGACGTGAATTTCTTCGGTGCCGTCACGGTGAACCGGGCAGTGCTGCCCCTTATGCGCCAGCAGGGCGGCGGACGGATTCTGCTCATCAGCTCCGTGGCCGCCTCCGCCCACATTCCCTTCCAGGCCTACTACTCCGCCTCCAAGGCGGCCCTGGAATCCTACGCCTGCGCCCTCGCCAATGAGGTGCGGCCCTTCCACATCTGCGTCACCGCCGTGGCCCTGGGAGACATCGCCACCGGCTTTACCCAGGCCCGGCAAAAGTCCTTTGCCGGAGACGATGTGTACGGCGGCAGAATCGGCAGAAGCGTTGCCGGGATGGAAAAGGACGAGGAAAAGGGAATGTCCCCGGATTTTGTGGGCAATCAGATTGCCAAAATTGCAATGAAGCCCAAGGGAAAGCCCCTTTGCACCGTGGGATTTACCTACAAATTCCTGAATCTTCTGTGCAAATACCTTCCCTGCCGCCTGCGGAACTTCATTGTCTACCAGCTCTACGCCCGGTAAACAACACAGCCCAAACCCTGTCCCTCTGGGACACCGGTTCGGGCTGTGTTTTTTTCTTTTACTTTGGGGATTTTTGATGTATACTAAATCCAGAGAAAAGGAGGGGTATCTTTGGACAGAACAAAAAAAGGAAAGCTCCTGTGGCAGCTTTTTGCCTCCATGTTTTATCTCAGTGCCTTCACCTTCGGGGGAGGCTATGTGATCATTACCCTGATGAAAAACAAGTTCGTGGACAAATACCACTGGCTGGAAGAGACGGAGATGCTGGACCTCACCGCCCTGGCCCAGTCTGCCCCGGGAGCCATTGCGGTAAACGCCGCCATTTTGGTGGGCTGGCGGCTGGCAGGCATTCTGGGGATGGTTACCGCCGTGGTTGCCACGGTGCTGCCGCCCCTTCTGGTGCTGTCGGTGATTTCCCTGTTCTACGCCGCCTTTGCCGCCAACCCCTATGTGAATCTGGTGCTGGCGGGGATGCAGGCCGGGGTGGCTGCGGTGATTTTTGACGTGGTGGCAAGCCTTGCCCGGGATATTTTCAAAACCGGGGATTGGCTCTACATCCTTCTTATGGTGCTGGCCTTTGCCGCTTCCTTTTATATCAATGTGGTATACATCATTCTCTTTGCCGCCGCTGTGGGGATTGTCCAGGGGCTGATCCTGGGGAGGAAGGAGGGAAAGCTTTGATTTACTTTCAGCTTTTTTTGAGCTTTCTGCAAATCGGCCTGTTCTCCATCGGCGGCGGCTATGCCGCCATGCCCCTGATTCAGGCCCAGGTGGTGACAGCCCACGGGTGGCTGACCATGGAGGAGTTTTCCCACCTGGTGACCATCTCCCAGATGACCCCCGGCCCCATTGCCATCAACGGTGCCACCTTCGTGGGGATGCAGATTGCAGGCCTCCCCGGAGCCCTGGCAGCGACCTTGGGGTGTGTAGCCCCTTCCATCGTGCTGGTGTCGGTGCTGGCCTGGGTGTACTACCGGTATAAGACCCTGTCCCTTCTCCAGCGGGTGCTGGGGTGCCTCCGCCCGGCAGTGGTGGCCCTCATTGCCGCTGCCGGGGTGTCCATTTTCCTGGAGGTCATGGGAAGCCCTTCCGCCCTCAATCCGGTGGGGATTCTTCTGACCCTTGGAGGATTTATCGCTCTGCGGAAATGGAAGCTCAGCCCGGTGCTGGTGATGGTGCTGTGCGGCCTTTTAAACCTTGCCTGGGGACTGGCGGTATAAAATGCAAAAACCGCAGGTCAAGCCTGCGGTTTTGCACAAAAAAGAAGAGAGGAAAATGAAAAAGAGGAAAACGAAATATTGAATCTTAGTGACTATATAGTACCCCAAAGATTTTAAGAAAAAAAGGGGATAGTTTTTAAGTTTGTATTAAGTTGCGTATAAGTGCATAAAAAAACCGCCCCGAGTATTCCCGGGACGGGCTACTAAGAGCCGAAGCTAAGAATAGAGGAAGGGTTTCATCTGCTGGGCAAAGCCTGGCAGTTCCTCCTGGGAGCAATCCACCCACACCTTCTGGGGAAAGCGGTGGTCCAGGCTGAACATTCCCATAAAGTCTTTGCCATCAATGCGCTGGGAGTCATTGCCCACAATCACCGGAAAGGGGCAGGTGCAGGCCATGTTCACAAAATCCTGCACATCCTGCAGGGAACGAAGCTGAATGGTAAATTCTCTCATACGGCCACTCCTGTGCTGTACAAAACCTGTTTTTTGGTTTATAATAGGCTGACTGCCTGAAGCACAGGCGACATACCTTAATTATAGCAAATATTTTTTCATGCGCAATACACACTTTTTACGATTTTACTAAATACTCTATTCATAAATTGGTGGTAATCACAAATGACATTTGGCTTTTATACCTTGGGCTGCAAGGTGAATCAGTACGAAACCCAGGCCATGGAGCAGCTGCTCCGGGAAATGGGACATGAAGTCCGCTCCTTCCAGGAGCCCTGCGACGGCTATATCATCAACACCTGCTCCGTCACCGCCGTGGCGGACCGGAAGAACCGGACCATTATCCGCCGGTGCCGCCGGGAGCACCCGGAAAGCATCATCGGGGTCTGCGGCTGCTACAGCCAGCACGAGGCGGTAGCCCTGGAGCCCCTGGGAGTGGACGTGGTAGGCGGCAGCAGCCAGCGGCAGGAATTTCTGGAGCAGATGATTCTGGCTTTGGAGAAGAAGCATCCCCATCCGGTGCTGGACAATCCCATGAGCCGCCGTAGCTTTGAGGTACTCCCCGCCGGAGGGCTGGAAGGCCGCACCCGGGCCATGGTGAAGGTGCAGGACGGCTGCGTGAATTTCTGCACCTACTGTATCATCCCCTACACCAGAGGGCCGGTGCGCTCTGCCCCTTTGTCTTTGGCAGTAGAGCAGGCAAAGGAGCTGGAAAGCCAGGGCTACCGGGAATTGGTGATCACCGGCATCGAGATTGCCTCCTGGGGTATGGATTTGCCGGGAAAGCCTCCGGTCACGGAGCTTATCGAGGCAGTGTGCCAGGCGGTGCCCGGGCTGCGGGTACGGCTGGGCTCTCTGGAGCCCCGGATTGTGACGGAGGATTTCTGCACCCGGCTAAGTGCCCTTCCCAACCTGTGCCCCCAGTTCCACCTGTCCCTCCAGTCCGGCTGCGACACGGTTCTCCTACGGATGCACCGGAAGTATGATACCGCCCGGTATTTACAGAGTGTGAACCTGCTGAAAACCCACTTCCCCGGCTGCGCCGTGACCACGGATCTGATTGTGGCTTTCCCCGGGGAGACGGAGGAGGAATTTGCCCAAAGCCTTGCCTTTATTAAAAAATGCGGCTTTGCCGATATGCACATCTTCCCCTACTCCCGCCGTCCCGGCACCCCGGCAGACAAAATGCCCGGGCAGCTGCCCAACGCCGTGAAGGAGGAGCGGAGCCGGGAAGCCATCCAGGTGGCAGAGGAGATGTCCCTTGCCTACCGGAAGGCCCTGGAAGGCCAGGTGATGCCCGTGCTGTTCGAGGAAGCCGAGGGCGCATACTATACCGGTCACGCTCCGAATTATGTAAAGTTCTATGTCCCGGGAGAAGCCCTTCACAACCAAATCCGTCCGGTTCGGGTGGTATCCCCCTATCAGGACGGGGTTCTGGGAGAGCTTTTGTAAGGCGTTTGCAAAAAATTTAATATTTTTTGCAAGACAAAGGCGCTTTTCTGTGCTATACTATAAGGTGATATTCTATGTTCACTGAAGGAGGCGTTTCCTTTGAAATATTGGCGTGGTTACTTAGTGGCGCTGCTGCTGTTTCTGGGTGCCTGGGGACTGAATCTGTTTGCATCCTCCCATCAGGCGCTGATGGATACCTTTTACCCCTACGTGACCCGGATGCTGCTGGACTCTCTGGGTCAGTGGAGCGGCGGCGTGGATTTCTGCCTGTGGCAGCTGCTGCTTCTGGTATTTGTGGTAGCGGTGCTGGCAGTGGTGGTACTGATGTTTGTACTGCGGTGGAACCCCATTCAGGTGGCCGGCTGGGTGCTGGCAGTGGTGGCTCTTGTAAACCTGCTGAACACCGGCCTGTACGGCCTGAATCAATACACCGGCTCCATTGCCGATGACCTGCGTCTGCCGGATGAGCCCTATGCGGTGACGGATTTGCAGACCGCCGTGACTTACTTCCGGGACAAGGCCAACGAGCTGTCCTCTGCCGGAAGCCAGGCTTCGGATTTTCAGGAGCTGGCAGAAAAGGCCGCAGACGGCTTCTCCGTTATGGTCTATGAGCGCTCCGCCTCGGTGTTGGCTGGCAGCCGGCAGCCGGTGAAGGAGCTGGGCTGGGCGGATTACTACACAGGCAAAGGGGTCACCGGCGTGACCGTGGGTCTGACCGGCGAGGCTGCCGTCAATCCCAATGTGCCCCAGGCGATGCTGCCCTTTGCCATCTGCCGGGAGATGGCTCACAGAATGTGCATTGTCACCCCGGAGAACTCCGCTTTTGCAGCATTTCTTACCTGTGAGGCCAACCCGGATGCCCGGTTCCGTTACGCCGGCTTCCTGTCGGCTTATGACTACTGCCTCCGGGC
Source organism: Candidatus Faecousia excrementigallinarum (assembly GCA_018713285.1). GTDB lineage: Bacteria > Bacillota > Clostridia > Oscillospirales > Oscillospiraceae > Faecousia > Faecousia excrementigallinarum. Next base: position 33,774 of record DVFK01000061.1, on the reverse strand, counting down.
CCTGGAGAGCTTCGGCACCAGCAGCGCCCAGCAGATTATCCAGCAGGTGACCTCCGGTGCCAGCACCCAGGTGACCCAGGATCTGGAAAGCTACCGCAGCTTCCTGAGGGAGGCTCCGGCGGAGGCGGATACGGTGTGCAATCTCCTGGTGAACTGGCACATCCAGAATGTGGTGCTGCCCAGCCAGGCAGAAGAGCCGCCCCTCTTTGATCCCACCGACGAAACCCAGGTAGATTTGGGCGGCATCCGTTCCGCTCCTGCCCAATGATGGCCGCCGCCCTGGCAACAGGGCTTCAGGAGCTGGGCCTTGACCTGGAGGCACCGGTGCAGCAGCAGCTGTGCCGCTTCGCCCAGGCGGTTCTGGACCAGAATCAGGTGATGAACCTCACCGCCATCACCGACCCCCAGCAGGTGGCAAGGCTTCACCTGGTGGACAGCCTGACGGTGCTGAAAACCATGGACCTGGCGGGAAAACGGGTGATTGATGTGGGCTGCGGCGCCGGATTTCCCGGTGTCCCCCTGAAAATCGCCTGCCCCCAGATGGAGCTGACCCTGCTGGACTCCCTGGGAAAGCGGGTAAATTGGCTTGGGACCATCCTGCCCCAGCTGGGGGTGGAAGCCCAGTGTGTCGCAGCCCGGGCAGAAGAAGCGGTAAGCACCTGCCGGGAATCCTACGACGTCGCCACCAGCCGGGCGGTAGCAAGGCTCAACATTCTGTTGGAGCTGACTGCCCCCTTTGTGAAGGTGGGAGGCTACGTGCTGGCTATGAAGGGCACCGCCGCCCGGGAGGAACTGGCAGAGGCGAAAAACGCCGTAAGCCGCCTGGGCTTGCAGGTGGAGAAAATTCAGGAGTTTCCCATGGGAGACACCTCCCACGGCGTCATCGTCCTGAAAAAAGTAAAACCCACCCCGCCCCAGTATCCCCGCCGGTACGCCAAAATCAAGCAAAGCCCCCTGTAAACCCCAACGCCGCCTGGATACAGGCGGCGTTTTTTCCTGGGGAATTGGGGAAAATTTCCCCGGGGATATTTTGCATTGGGGGAAACTATGCTATAATACAAGGACGGAAGCCGGAAAACCAGGATACAGGAGATGGAACCATGCCGAATTTTACCGAAAAAGCAATCAAAGCCTCCTTTATGAAGCTCCTCAATGCCCAGCCCCTGAACCAGATCAGCGTGCGGGATATTGTGGAGGAATGCGGCATCAATCGCAACTCTTTTTACTACCATTATCAGGATATCCCGGCCCTGATTGAAGAAATTGTGGAAGAATGCTTCGATGCGTTGGTGCGAAAGTACGCCAATGTCACATCCTTGCGCGACGGATTCCATGCGGCAGTTGGGTTTATGCCGGAAAACAAAATGGCACTGCTTCACATTTACAACTCCCTGAGCCGGGAGGTTTTTGAGCGTTATCTGATGAAATTCTGTGGGGATTTAATTGAATCCTACATCGGCACCGCCTTTGGAGAAACCAACATTCCCCAAAGGGACAAAGAGCTTATTGTCCGCCTGCTCAAATGCCAGCTCTTCGGAGCCTTCATCGATTGGATGAACCGGGGCATGCCGGAAACGGTTACGGAGGATATTAACCGTATATTGGAAATCTGCCATGGCATGGCTGACGAGATTGTGCAGCGGTGCCAGAAAGCAAACTGAAGAAGAATCCCGCTGCCGGGTCCAATCCGGCAGCGGGATTCTTTTAGGCAATTACCCGCCGTTTGCCTAAAAAACAGACAGGGGCTTTGGGATTGTCCATTTTCCTTTTTTCCCAAAGCGGTATACTTACATCCGAAAGGAGGCGCTTTCTATGGGTTGTGTGCGGTCCGTAGCGCCCATGCGAATTGCAAAGTGGGGGTATATTCTGGTCTCGGCTTTTATGTGTCTGTTGGGGGCAGCCCTGATTTTCAGGCCGGAGTTTTCAGAGAACTTGCTGGGGAGCATCTTCGGACGGCTTCTGATTCTCTTTGGCGGGGTTCGTCTGGTGGGTTATTTCTCCAAGGATTTGTACCGACTGGCATTTCAATACGATTTGGCTTTTGGCATTCTGGGAATTGTAATCGGAATTGCCATCCTTCTCCATCCACAACACCTGATGGCCTTCATCGGCATCACCTTAGGGCTTTTTATCCTGGCAGACAGCGTATTCAAAATCCAGATTGCCCTGGATTCCAAAAGATTCGGAATCCATGCCTGGTGGCTGATTCTGACATTTGCCATCCTGACAGGCCTGCTGGGAATTTTGCTTTTCTTCCATCCCGGACACCTGCTTTCCAGGTTCCTTGGCCTTACACTGGTGCTGGAGGGCGTACTGAATCTGAATACCGTCATCTCGGCTGTGAAAATCATCAAGCATCAAAGGCCGGATGGCATGGAAAATGCTGAGAAATACAAGGAGGACTAAACCATGGGATTTTCCAAAGCGGTGGTAAAGCACCGCAAAGGCATACTGCTTCTCACCCTTTTGCTGATGATTCCGTCTCTGTTTGGAATGATTGGCACGAGAATCAACTACGATATGCTGGACTATCTGCCGGAGGATATGGACACGGTAGTGGGACAGCATGAACTGCTGGCGGATTTCCACAAGGGCGCCTTTTCTCTTATCATCGTAGAGGATATGCCCGACCGGGATGTGGCGACCCTGTGCGACAAAATTCGGCAGGTGGACCATGTGGAATCCGTTGTGTGGTATTCCACCCTGGCAGATATTTCCATCCCCAAGGAGCTGCTGCCGGACAAGCTGTATGAGGAATTCAACACCGACCACTCTACCATGATGGCGGTCTTTTTTGACAGCGCCACCTCCGCCGATGTGACCATGGAGGCCATCAGCCAGATTCGTGCCATCGCCGGGAAGCAGTGCTTCGTCTCCGGAATGTCTGCCCTGGTCACGGATTTGAAAGACCTGTGCGAACGGGAAGAGCCCATTTATGTGGGCCTGGCGGTGCTGTTTGCCTGCCTGGCCATGGTACTTCTTCTGGACGGATGGGTGCTTCCCTTTGTGTTCCTGGCCTCCATCGGCATGATGATTCTTTTGAATCTGGGAACCAACTACTTCTTCGGGGAGATTTCCTACATCACAAAGGCATTGTCTGCCGTGCTGCAGCTGGCCGTTACCATGGACTACTCCATCTTCCTGTGGCACAGCTACACGGAAAATCGGGGAAAGTCTGACAGCAATCAGGAAGCCATGGCCATGGCCATTCACCAGACCCTGAAAAGCGTCATCGGAAGCTCCATCACCACGGTGGCAGGCTTCATTGCCCTGTGCTTTATGAGCTTCACCCTGGGCCGGGACCTGGGCATTGTGATGGCCAAGGGCGTCATCTTCGGCGTCTTAGGCTGTGTGACGGTGCTGCCGGCTTTGATTCTCACCTTTGACAAGGTGCTGCAAAAAACCCGGCACAAGCCCCTGATTCCCAACATGGAGAAGGCCGCCAAGGGGATTACCAAGGTGTTTCCGGTGTTTCTGGTGATTTTTGCCCTGTTGGTTCCCCCGGCACTGTACGGCTACAACCAGACAAACAGGGAAGTCTATTACGATATGGGCCAGTGTCTGCCCAAGGACATGGAATATGTCATTGCCAACTCCAAGCTGTCGGAGGATTTTCACATCGCCTCCACCCACATGGTTTTGGTGGATGCCAATCTCCCCTCCGAATCCGTGGGGAATATGATTGGGGAGATGGAGCAGGTGGACGGAGTGAAATATGTGCTGGGCCTGGAATCGGTGCTGGGTTCCCGGGTACCGGAGGAGATTCTCCCTGACGGCATCCGCAAAATTCTCCAAAGCGATAAATGGGAGCTGCTTCTGATCAACTCCCAATACAAGGTGGCAAGCGACGAGGTGAACCGGCAGATTGACTCCCTCAATACAATTCTCAAAAAATACGACAAAACCGGAATGCTCATCGGGGAAGCCCCCTGCATGAAGGATATGATTGAGACCACCGACCGGGATTTTAAGATTGTCAACGCCGTTTCCATTCTGGCAATCTTCTTCATCATTCTGCTGGTGGAAAAGAGCCTGAGCCTGCCCTTCATTCTCATTTCGGTGATTGAGCTGGCAATTTTCATCAACCTGGGCCTGCCTCATTACCTGGGCCAGTCCCTGCCCTTTATTGCGCCTATCTGCATCAGTACCATTCAGCTGGGTGCCACGGTGGACTATGCCATTTTAATGACCACCCGCTATCAGTCGGAGCGGCTGCTGGGCAAAGACAAGCGCACCGCCGTGACTACCGCCCTTTCTGCCTCCATCCCATCCATTATTGTGTCCGGTATGGGCCTGTTTGCCGCAACTTTCGGCGTGGCGGTTTACTCGGATATGGATATTATCAGCTCCATGTGTATGCTCATGGCAAGAGGCGCCCTCATCAGTATGCTGTGTGTCATCTTCATCCTACCGGCGCTTTTGATGCTGTGCGATAAGCTGATTTGCCTGACCACTTTGGGAATGGGGAAAGCCGAAAAACAAGTAAAAACCATGAATACGGAGGAGATTTAACCATGAAAAGTAAACTGACAAAACCCGTTGCACTCCTTCTGTGCGGCCTGCTGCTGGTGGGCAGTGTGGTGCCCCAAGCCATCTCTGCCCTGCGCCCGGAGCAGCAGAGTCAGCCCACGGTAAAGGAAAACACCCCTCCCGCGGAAGAACCGGAGGTAACCCTGACCAAGGATGAGACCGTCTATGTCCTGGCCGGTGCGGACGGCTCCGTGGAGAAAATCATCGTCAGCGACTGGATTCAGAACACCCTGGGAAACGCCACGGTGACAGACAAGTCCCAGCTGACAGATACGGTGAATGTGAAGGGGGAGGAGACCTACACCCTGGGCGGCGATGATACCCGGGTGTGGGATGCCCAGGGCAAGGACATCTACTACCAGGGAAACATTCAGAAGGAACTGCCTGTGTCCCTGTCCGTTACATACAAGTTAGACGGCAAGCCCATCTCCCCGGAGGACCTGGCAGGCAAAAGCGGAAAGGTGACCATCCGGTTTGATTACACCAACCTGCAATATGAAATGGTGGAAATCGACGGCAAACAGGAAAAAATCTATGTGCCCTTTGCCATGATTACGGGAATGCTCCTGGACAATGATGTTTTTTCCCATGTGGAGGTATCCAACGGGAAGCTGATGAACGATGGCGACCGCACCATTGTGGCGGGTTTGGCTTTTCCCGGCCTGCAAAGCAACCTGAATCTGGATCAGGAGAAGCTGGAAATCCCCAGCTATGTGGAAATCACCGCCGATGTTCAGAATTTTTCCATGATGAATACCGTTACCATCGCAACCAACGGCATTTTTGGGAAGCTCAATACCAAGAACCTGAACTCCGTAGAGGAGCTGAGTGCTTCTTTAGGCGTGCTGACGGATGCCATGAATCAGCTGCTGGACGGCTCTTCCCGGCTGTATGATGGGCTTTGCACCCTGCTGGATAAATCGGAAGTGCTGATTGCCGGTATCGACCAGCTGGCAGAGGGGGCTTCCAAGCTGAAAGTGGGCGCTGCGGCTGTTGATAAGGGAGCCGGTGCCCTGGCAGGAGGGGCACAGGAACTGGCAAACGGCCTCGATACCCTGGACGCCAACAGCGGGGCCTTGAATGCCGGAGCCAAGCAGGTATTTACCTCCCTTCTGGGCATGGCGGATAATCAGCTGGCTGCCGCCGGCTTGACCGTCCCCAAGCTGACCATCGACAATTACGCCCAGGTTCTCAACGGCGTCATCGCCTCCCTGGATTCTGCCAATGTGGCCCAGAAGGCCGAGGCTACTGCCCGCCAGGCGGTTACAGAACAGGTGAATGCCCAAAAAGATGTGATTGCCGGGGCGGTGACGGAGGCGGTCCGGCAGGAAGTGACGGAAAAAGTGACCCAGGCCCTCCGGGAAAATGTGGAAGTTCAGGTGCTGGCAGCCCTGGGCATGACCAGGGAGCAGTATGAGGCGGGTGTGGCTGCCGGAATCATCCCCCCGGAGCAGCAGGCCCAGATTGCCGCTGCCATAGAGGCACAGATGGCTGGAGAGGAAGTAAAAGCTGCCCTGGAAGCCCAGGTCACCCAACAGATGGCTTCGGAAGAAGTGCAGGCCCTGATTGCCGCAAAAACCCAGGAACAGATTGCCAGCCTGATTGAGGAGAATATGCATTCTCCCCAGGTGCAGGCCCAAATCACCAAGGCCCTGGAGCAGGCCGCCTCCGGTGCCGCAGCCGTTTCTGCCCTGAAAGAGCAGCTGGACAGCTATAATCAGTTCTATCTGGGGCTGAACCAGTATACCGCCGGTGTGGGGGCAGCTAAGAAGGGCGCCAATCAGCTGAAAGACGGGGCTTCTGCCCTGAAAGCCGGAAGCGCAGAGCTGTCTGCCGGAGTCGATGCACTGTACAACGGTATCCTGACCCTGAAAAACGGCACCCCTGCCCTGAAAGAGGGCGTAACTCAGCTTCGTGACGGGGCCATGCAGCTGGCCGACGGCCTGAAAGCCTTCAACGAACAAGGCGTTGAAAAACTGGTGGCTGCCGTAGACGGAAACGGACAAGCTTTGCTCACAAGAATCAAAGCTACGGTAGATGTGGCAAAGAATTACAAGTCCTTCTCCGGCATCACCGACGAAATGGACGGCCAGGTAAAATTTGTATACCGTACGGATTCGGTGAAAGCCGATTAAACCGCTGCCAGAGCGCCGGAAATACGCCGGAACCTCCCCAAAGGCGGTCAATCAAACAAGGGGCTGTAAAAAAAGCAGGCTGCACCAAAAGGTGCAGCCTGCACAGCAAAGAAGCCTCGCAGAGTTTGCCGCCAAAGGCGGCAAATAGAATCAAAATCATTTTCCGCCGGGGCGTGTACCTGGCGGAAAATACATCTCAGGCTGCAAGTGTGGAATTTGTCCCCTCCGGGGACAAATTATGCGCGCAGCAGACTGTAAAAGATTGTCAAAAAAGTCCAAAGGACTTTTTTGACAATCTAAACGGAGGATTCCATGCCTGGAATCCTCCGTTTTATCAGGCCGTTTTTTAAGGCCCGTTGCTGGTTATCTTACGTATTCAATGACCACCCGGCGGTTGGGCTCGGTGCCCACGGAGTGGGTGGTAATCCGGTCCATGTCCTGCAAAGTGGCATGAACCAGATGACGCTCATAGGCGTTCATAGGCTCCAGGGTGGTGCGGCGGCGGGCTTTCAGCACCTGCTGAGCCTTCTTCCGGGCGTACCGCCGGAGGGATTCCTCCCGCTTCTGCCGGTAGTCCTCAGCATCCACGCTGATGCGGATATGACCGTCCACGCTCCGGTTCACGGAGTAGTTGCACAGGTGCTGCAGTGCGTCCAGGGTGTCACCCCGACGGCCAATCAGGTAGCCCAGATCCTCACCGGTGAGCTCCACCCGGTAGGAATCCTCCCCATCCTTCCAGGCATGGGGGACAGCCTGGGAGCCCATATGCTCCAAAAGGCCCTTCAGGAACACCTCAATCTTCTCCTCCACGGAGCCGGGAGCGGCGGGCACAAACTCCCGGGGAGGCTGGGGAGTCTTGGGAGTCTCCACCTTGGGCTCCTTGGGAGCTTTGGGGGGCTTGGGTGCCTCGGGCTTTGCGGGCTTGGGAGCCTCCGGCTTCTTCACCTCCTGCTTGGGCACTTCCTGCTGGGGCACCTGGGGCTTCTGCACCGGGGCAGCGGCCTTGGGCTTGGAGCGGGAGGCGGAGGACAGGGCGGACTTGGGAGCCTGGGGAGCGGGGTCCGGAGCCTCATAGGTCACCTGCACCTTGGCAGGCTGGGCACCGAAGCCCAGGAAACCGGACTTGGCCTGGGCCAGCACCTGAACGGAAACGCTGTCCCGATCCAGACCCAGCTGGGTCAGGGCAGACTCAATGGCAAGCTCAATGGTCTTGCCGGTAGCAACAAGAGTTTTTTCCATGGCTTAATCCTCTCTGTGATAGCGGTTGGGGTTGTATGCCCGGCCCTTGCAGTAGGGACGGCTGGGGATTCCGGAAAGGGAGGTATCCTCTTTCTCCGGCTCCTCGGGAAGCAGTCCCCGCTTGGCGGCATACTCCCGCTGGGCAGCGGCCTTGGCAGCGGCTTCCTCCCGCTGCTGCGCCTTCTGCAGCTTCTTCTTGCTGGTGTTCTCGGTGATGCCGTCGGGGTTCTCTGCCCGCTTCTGGGCACGGAGCCGCTCCTTCTCCATCTCCAGCCGCTCCGCTTCCAGAGCCTTCTGGAGGCGCTCAGCGTCCTCTGCATCGTAAATCTTCCGATACTTGGCGGTGAGGTAGGCATCGCTGGCGGTGGTGACAACACCCTGAATGAACCAGTACAAGCTCAGGGCCGCAGGGACTGTGAAGCCAATCCACAGGGTCATGAGGGGCATGATATACATCATGGTCTTGTTGGTCTTGTTCATCTGGGATTCCTTGGCGGCTTCCTGGTCCTGGATACCCTTTTCGTTGGTGACGAGAGAATTGTTCATCTTCTGCATCACGAACATGCTGAGGAACTGGGAACCCACGGACAGCACAGGCATGAGAAGCAGACCCCAGTGGGCCCAGTCGTATTTGCTCCAATTCCAGATGGCGATGTTGGGAATGGCTGCCAGGTCAATGCCCAGGAACTGGAAGTTGAGGCCCTCCAGGGTCTGGGGATTGGAAACAATGCCCTTTAATTCCTCTGCAAACTGGGGAAGCAGGGGTGCGGCCAGCATCTGCTCATAAAACAGATTGTTGCCGTTTACCAGGTCCGGCATAGCCTCCTTGATGGTATTCATAATGGTGGAGGTGGTCTCCAGGCTTTCGTGGAGCATATAGATGATGGGCTGCCGGACAACGGAGTAAAGAGGCAGCAGCACCAGAAGGGGCAGCAGGCTCCACAGGCAGCCGCCGGTCATGGACACGCCTTCCTTCTTGTAAAGCTCCTGGATGGCCATGTTCATTTTCTGCTGGTCGTTGGCGTACTTCTCCCGGATGAGGTTCATCTGGGGAGTCAGCCGGGACATTTTCATGGTGCTTTTCTTACCCTTGGCAGAGGCAGGCATGAGCACCAGCTTCACCAGCAGGGCAAAGAGAATCAGGGCCAGGCCGTAGTTGGAGGTCAACTGATACAGCCAGCCCAGCAGATAACCGAAGGGAATGGTAATCAGGTCAGATAGTTGGAATGCAAGAATCATTTCGTTTCCTCCTCAGGGAACGGGGTCATAGGGGTCGCCCTTGTAGAAGGGATGGCAGCGCAGAAGCCGCCGCAGGGCCAAATAACCGCCCTTCAAAGCCCCGTACTTGTTGATGGCTTCGTAAGCGTATTGGGAACAGGTAGGAATGAATCGGCACCGAGGGGGGCAGCAGGGAGAGACGTTCCGGCGATAAAACCGGATGAGGGAAAGCATCAGCTTTTTCATACTTCCTCCCGCCGGAGAAGCCCGGCTCTTTCACACAGAGAAAGGTAGCTCTGGGTCAGCTTCCGGAAATCGGCGCCGATGCACCGGCTCCGGGCTACCACCACAATGTCCCAGCCGGGGGTGAACCGCTCCTCGTTGAGCCGGTACACTTCCCGCAGACGGCGGCGGACACGGTTGCGCACCACCGCATGACCCAGCTTCTTGCTGACGGTGATGCCCACCCGGTTGATTCCCAGGGAATTTTTCCGGGCGTACAGGACTAAATACCCGTTGCCCTGACCGGAGGTGTGGTACAGCCGCCGGAAAATGTGATTGAGCTTTAAGGCACAGGAATATTTCATGGTTTTCCCTCCCGGGGTGCAATAAAAAGGGAGCGGGGCGAATTTGCCATTCGCCCCGCATGGACTCCCGTTTCGCTATGAGCGAGTATACACTTGCGTCGCCCGCTTGCGGCTGCCAGATCAGGCAGACAGAACCTTGCGGCCCTTGGCACGGCGGCGGGCAAGAACCTTCCGGCCGTTGGAAGTAGCCATTCTCTGCCGGAAACCGTGAACCTTGGAACGGTGACGGCGGCTGGGCTGATAGGTACGCTTCATGGGTGGACACCTCCTGTCAAATCACTTATGCTCGACAGCCGGAGGGCTGCAGCAACACGAAATTTTCTGACCAAGCATAGTCATACCCCTACATTATAACGGGAAAACCCACCAAGGTCAACAGTTATTTTAACATTTTTCCGGGTTTTGGCCATTTTTCCCCTGGGCATTCAGGGGGTCCACCACAATATCCTTGTAGGGATTGGCCAGCACCGTCCGGTAGGTGTGGTAAATCACCATGCCGGGCTTTCCTCCCGGGGTCTTTTTCACCTGCTTTACCGGGGTCACATCCACCGGCACGTTCTGGCCGTTCCGGGCTTCTGAATAGTAGGCCGCCAGCTGAGCCGCCTGGGTAACAGTATCGTCATCCGGGGTGGTGCCGCCGCAGGAGATAATCACATGGCTGCCGTGAACCTTCTGGGCGTGGAGCCACAGGTCGTCCTTCCGGGCGGCCTTGAAGGTCAGTTCCTCGTTCTGCCGGTTGTTCCGGCCCACATAAATGGGGTAGCCACTGGTGGATTCAAAGCGCATGGGGGCGAGTTTTTTGGCTTTCATCCGCTTTTTCCCGGCGTCGGGCCGGACATAGCCCCCGGCCTGGAGCTCCTGGCGGATTTCCTCCAGGGCGGCGTCGGAATCCGCCCGGCTCAGCTCCTCCAATACGCTTTGGAGATATGCCTTTTCCACCTTGCCCAGCTCCAGCTGATGGGTCAGCTCTTTCTGGGCGTTTTTCATCCGGGTGTAATCCTTATAATACTTGGCGGCGTTCTCCTGGGGAGAGAGCAAGGGGGACAGGGACACGGTAATGACTTTCATATCCGGGTCGTAGAAGTCCTCCACCTCCACCTGGGTCTGGCCCTTTTTCATCCGGTGGATGTTGGCGGTGAGGATGTCCCCCAGCTGCCGCAGCCGCTCCCGGTCATAGGTGGCAGCCAGTTCCTTCTCCTGGATAGCCATCTTCCGGGTCACCCGCTGGGAAAGATTCTGCAAGGTTTTCCGCAGGCTCTGGCTCTTCTGCCCCATGGCGTCCTGCTGCTCCCGCAGCACATAGGCCTTGTCCAGCAGCTCTCCGAAGGACTCCGCCTTCTGGCAAGACCCATACTGATGAATGGGGCAGAAGGCAAACTGCTTGGGGTTCCCCTGGGCGTCCGGGGTGTACCAGGGTTCCGGGTTTGTGAGATACCGGGAGAAAAAGTCAGAAAGGGATTGGGAAAGGGCTTCCTTGTCCGCCCCTTCCAGTCGGGCCTCCGTATCCCCGGCGGCATACAACGCCGCCTCCCGGCACACCAAGGCAGAAAGGCCTCCCAGGGTGTCCATCAGCCGCTGGGACAGCAAATCCGCCCCCGGGGCGGTGAGGATTTGGAGGTAATCCTCCCGGGTCAGCTCCGCCGGATTCTTCTTTTCCACCGGCTCCGGCAGCTGGTAGTAAAGCCCCGGCAGAGCCGGGCGCTTGATGGCTCCGTCAATGCCGATACGCCGCAGGCAGTCCAGAATCCGTCCGTCTGCCCCCAGCAGATACAGGTTGCAGGTTCTGCCCATGAGCTCTGCGGTCAGCCGCTTCTGAGTGGGGTCTCCCAGCTCGTCGGTGCAGGAGAAGGTGAAGGTGACACACCGCTCCATGGGAAGCTGGGAGATTTCCTCCAGCCTGGCTCCCAGCAGGTGCTTCCGCAGGAGCATACAGAACATGGGAGGCTCCTGGGGATTTTCCGGGCTGGTCTGGGTGAGGTACAGCCGGGGGGCTGCCGGGTTGGGCGCCAGCAGCAGCTTATAGCGTCCCGTCTGGCCTTTCAGAAGCAAAATCACCGTATCCCTGCTGGGCTGGTAGATTTTCTCCACCCGGGCTCCCAACGTTTTCTCCCGGATTTCTTTTAAGACCGCCGTCAGAAAATATGCGTCAAATGCCATGGTTTTCCTCCTTCAGGGACTCCAGCCCCAAGAAAAACAGCTCGTTCAGCCGCTGGGTTCTTCCCAGCAGGTACAGCGCCCCAAAGAGGGCTTCCAGTCCCGTAGCCCTGGCGTACTCCGCCCGGCTGGCAGCTTTGGGGGCGGCGTGGGTGTGGGCGTTCTTTCCCCGGCGGTAGAAAGCCAGTTCCTCCTCCGTCAGGTGAGGAAGCAGGGCCTCTGCCACCGCCGCCTGGGTTCCGGCCTTTACCAGGGACACCGTGTCCCGATGGAGCCGCAGCACCGTTTTCTCTCCCTGGCAGCACAGATAGCTCCGGCACAAAAGCTCATATACTCCATCCCCCATATGGGCCAGCCCCAGATTGGAGATGGCGTTCACCTGCTGGGGGGTAAACTGCAATGCAAAAAGATTTTCCATAGGTTTGCCTCAACTTTTTTATTTTCGGGTTTCATAGTAGCAGATTTTTCCCCCGCTGTCAAACCGCCTGTAAACAAACCGTAAATTTTCCCGGAAAAGAGTTGAAAAGTCGTCAAATTCCCCTATAATATAGAAAAACGATTTATTAGGGATGGGATTTTATGAAAACTTCCGGATTCTTTCAGCGGTTGGGCCAGAGCCTCCAGCGCTTCATGGCTGGCCGCTATGGGACGGATAAGCTGAATCTGACCATACTTCTTACCGGTGTAGCCACCAGCATCTTGTCCTCCCTTATGCCCTGGGTGGGCGTAAAGCTTATTTTATTATTTTTGTCCTATATTCTGCTGTTTCTGGCAATTTTCCGCACCTTTTCCCGGAACACCTACCGGCGGTACGAGGAAAACCGGAAATTTCTCATGTTCTTCCAGCGCCTCCGGGACCGGGATCACCGGTATTTTTACTGCCCCCGCTGCCGCCAGCAGGTGCGCGTCCCCCGGGGCAAAGGCACCATCGCCATCACCTGCCCCAAATGCCGTGAAAAGTTTATAAAGAAAACCTGATAACCTTTTATCTGCGGCCTCCATGCCGCAGATTTTTATACCCCATATCGACACGCTGAAAGCCAATAGCTCCCTCCGGGAGGGAGCTGGCGCCGAAGGCGTCTGAGGGAGCCTGCGGGCGGTGAGCCGCAGGTTTGCTTTGGGGCGGTACCTGCTCACAGGCATCCACACTGGACAGCGATTTTACCGGGCAGCTGCCTCCAATCGGCATAGGAAATACTACAGTCTTGGGGAGGTACCATCTCCGGCAATTGAACTGGCTTTGCGCCCGCTGGCTCCCTCCGTCTTGGGGCTGCGCCCCAAGCCACCTCCCTCCCGGAGGGAGGTATATACGAAACCTTCTGCGCGAAATTGTCCGCGGCGACTCTCCGCTGGATACAAAAATCCCCCGGCCTTTGGGCCGGGGGATCACTGTTTATTTCTGGTTGGCCATTTCCTTCAGGGCATCCTTGCGGCTGAAGTTGGCACGGCCCTTCTCGTCGAAGCCCATGAACTTCACCCAGGTCATGTCGCCCAGGTTCAGCACGTCTTCCACCTTCTCTACCCGGTGGTTCTCCAGCTTGGAGATGTGCACCATGCCGTCATGGCCGGGGGCAATCTCCACGAAAGCGCCGATGGGCAGAATCCGTACCACCTTGCCGTAGTACAGCTTACCCACCTCAGGCACGAAGCAGATGTCGTCCACCATCTTCTTGGCGGCGTAGGCAGCGGCAGAGTCCACAGCGGAGATGAACACGGAGCCATCGTCGTCAATGTCCACCTTGGCACCGGTGTCGGCGCAAATCTTCTGGATGGTCTTACCGCCGGAGCCGATGACCTCCCGAATCTTGTCCACGGGAATCTTCAGGCTCAGCATCTTGGGAGCGTACTCGGAAACCTCAGGCCGGGGTGCGGCGATGCAGGGCAGCATCACCTGCTCCAGAATCTCCATACGAGCCACACGGCAGCGCTCCAGAGCGTCTGCCACGATCTCCATGGTCAAGCCCTTGTTCTTCAGGTCCATCTGAATGGCGGTGATACCCTCGCTGGTACCGGCCACCTTGAAGTCCATCTCACCGTGGAAGTCCTCCACGCCCTGGATGTCGGTGAAGGTTCTCCACTGCCCGGTCTCCTGGTCGGTAATCAGGCCGCAGGAAATGCCGGCAACGGGACGGCGGATAGGCACACCGGCGTCCATCAGAGCCAGGGTAGAGCCGCAGATGGAGCCCTGGGAGGTGGAGCCGTTGGAGGACAGCACCTCGGACACCACACGGATGGCGTAGGGGAACTCCTCCACAGAAGGGATGACAGGCAGCAGAGCCTTCTCAGCCAGAGCGCCGTGACCAATCTCCCGGCGGGAGGTGGAGCGGGCAGCCCGGGCCTCACCGGTGGAGAAGGCGGGGAAGTTGTAGTGGTGGATATACCGCTTGGTATCCTCGGGGTAGATGGTGTCCAGCTTCTGGGCGGCGGACAGGGTGTTCAGGGTGCAGATGCTCAGCACCTGGGTCTGACCACGGGAGAACAGGCCGGAGCCGTGTACCCGGGGCAGCACGCCAACCTCGGCGTCCAGGGGACGGATTTCGTCCATGGAACGGCCGTCCACACGCTTGCCGGCCAGCAGCCACTTCTTGACCACCTTCTTCTGCATCTTGTAGAGGCAGACCTCGATGTGGGTTTCAAAGTCCTCGTACTTCTCGCCGAACTTCTCGGCAAAGTCCAGACGGGCGGCGGTGAGCCGCTCCTCCCGCACGTTCTTGTCGGGAGTGTCCAGGGCGTACTCGATCTGGTCCAGGCCGTAAGCCATCAGGTCGTCCAGCAGCTCGTGGTTCACTGCGGCCTTCTCGAAGGTGAACTTGGGCTTGCCAATCTCAGCCACGATGCCGTTGATGAACTTTACGATCTCCATGTTGGTCTCGTGAGCCACACGAATGGCCTCCAGCACCACAGCCTCGGGAGCCTCGTTGGCTTCGGTCTCGATCATCACGATCTTCTCGAAGGTGGAGGAGATGCACACGAAGCAGTCGGCAGCCTCCCGCTCGTCGGCGGAGGGGTTCACGATATACTTGTCACCCAGGTGGGCAACGTTGGTGGTAGCCACAGGTCCGTTCCAGGGCACATCGGAAGAGGCGATGGCGATGGATGCACCCAGGGAAGCTACGATTTCCACAGGGTTGTCGTAGTCGTTGGCAAGGACGGTGCAGGTCACCACGGTGTCGTTCCGCAGTTCCTCGTCAAAGAGGGGACGCATGGGCCGGTCGATAATCCGGCTGTTCAGGATGCCCCGCTCGGAGGGCTTGCCCTCCCGGCGATTGAAGGAGCCGGGAATCCGGCCCACGGAGTACATCCGCTCCTCAAACTCAATGGTCAGGGGGAAGTAGTCAATGCCGGCCTTGGGGATGGGGTTGCTGGTGCAGGTCACCAGAACCACGGTGTCGCCGTAACGGCAGATGCACTCGGCGTTGGCCAGCTCAGCCACCTTGCCGGTTTCCACGGTAAAGGTGCGGCCGCCGATTTCGGTTTCGTAAATGTGGTGATTGGGATACTGTTTACGGGTAATCATCTTGTAACCTCCTATGTTTTTGATTTGGCGGGAGGTTTAGCACTTGAAACTGATGCCGCAATGCGGCCCCACTTTCAACTGCTAAAAGCTCCCGATTTTTGGAAAAAAGGGCGACGAATACCGTCGCCCTTTTCGTTCTTACTTACGAATGCCCAGCTTGGCAATGATGGCACGATAACGGTTGATGTCCTTTCTGGCCAGGTAGTCCAGCATGTTACGGCGCTTACCAACCATCATGAGCAGGCCACGACGGGAGTGGTTGTCGTGCTTGTGCACCCGCAGGTGCTCGGTCAGCTCGTTGATGCGAGCGGTGAGAATGGCAATCTGAACCTCGGGAGAACCGGTGTCGCCCTCGTGGGTAGCGTTGTCCAGAATGACCTGGGTCTTCTTTTCCTTCTGAATCATGGTAATTTCCACCTTTCAATGTGTTTACCCGGAAGCTAAGTAGGGGCGCAGTGGAATCCCCGGAGGGTTTCTCCCGCAACTGAGCAACGGGCCAAAATTTACGCCGGTCATAGCCAGCCTGAAAATTATATCATGGTTTTTCCCAAATGTAAAGGGAAATATTCACTTTTTCCCGAAGAATTCCCGGGTCTGCCGGGCATTTTTCAGGATTTCCTCCTGCAATGCCTCCAAAGAGGGAAATTTTTTCTCCGGGCGGAGGAACTTGTAAAACTCCAAATACAGGGTTTCTCCGTAAATGTCCCCCTCAAAACCCAGAAGCCAGGGCTCCACGGTGACGGTTTTGCCCCCCACGGTGGGGCGGCAGCCCACATTGGTCACCGCCGGATACCACTGCCCCCGGACTTTGGCTTTGCAGGCGTAAACCCCGTACCGGGGGCAGATGACCCCCTGGGGAAGGGCCAGGTTGGCGGTGGGAATTCCTAAGGTTCTGCCCAGCTGCCGACCGGGTATCACCTGCCCAGTGAGCACATGGGGGTGGCCCAGAAATTCCACGGCCTTTTCCATCTCCCCTGCCTCCAGAAGGCTTCTGATATGGGTGGAGGAGATGACCACCCCGTCATAGACCCGCTGCTTCACCACCCGGCAGGGAATCCGGGCCTTGGCGGAAGCCTCCTGCAGGAGGGTAGCGTTCCCCTCTCCCCGGCGGCCGAAGGTAAAGTCCTCCCCGCACACAAGGCCGGCAGCGCCGTAGTCTGTAAGGAGCATCCGGAAAAAGTCCTGCCAGGGCATATTCATCATTTCCCGGTCAAAGGGCAGGGTCACCACCTGCTCCACCCCACCCAGCTGCTGCAAAAGGAGCTGCCGGTCCTGAGGGGAGTTAATAAAGGGGGGCGTTTTCCCCAGCACCAGGGTATCCGGGTGGGCGGAAAAGGTCACCACCCCGGTTTTTGCCCCGGTCTCCGCCGCCAAATCCTTGCAGGCAGCCAGCAGGGCCTGATGCCCCAGATGCACCCCGTCAAAAAATCCCAGGGCGTAAATTGTTTTATCTTCTCTCATGTGTTCTCCCGCGGGCAGCGCCCACTTCTTCCCTATTCCCTATTCCCTATTCCCTAAAAAGCCCTTCCTGACAGCACAATGTAAAACCGATGCGAAAGCCAAAGGATTGGGGAATCGCTCCCTCCGGGAGGGAGCTGGCACGGCGCAGCCGTGCCTGAGGGAGCCTGCGGGAGGAACACCGATTTGACCAGCAAAGTCGGTGCCTCCCCACAACTTTTATATCTTTCACGCCATTTAAAGGAAAAAACCTGTAAAATCAACCCAGGCTATCGGCAGCCATGAACAAGTACCAACCCTTCAACAAACCGGTAGCTTATCGCCCGCTGGCTCCCTCAGTCGCCTCCGGCGACAGCTCCCTCCCGGAGGGAGCTTTGGGATGCTCCGCTCCTCCTTTTACACCGCAAAAAAGCTCTTCACGGTGGTCATGGTGCCCTGTTCCACGGCGGCCAGCATCAGGAACTCTCCCGACTGGCTGTAAGCCCGGTACTGTCCCTCAGGCAAGGCGACAGAAAAGGCATTGCCGTTGCGGCAGCGCTTTTCCTGGTTGGAGGTCAAAGTCACCGCCGGATACTTTGCAAACAGGCTGTCCACCGGCAGCAGATACCCCTCCGGTTTTTCGCACCCTGTCAGAGTCTCCAGGGTCACCGCCTGGGAAAGGTCATACTCCCCGGCCTGCACCCGGCGAAGGGCCGCCATGCAGCCGCCGCAGCCCAGAGCCTCCCCGATGTCCTTGCACAGTGTTCTAATATAGGTACCCTTGGAGCAGTGGACCCGAAGGCGGGCGGCTCTGCCGTCAAAGGCCAGACATTCCAGAGAAAAAATGGTAATTTTCCGGGGCTTTCGCTCCACTTCCTGGCCTTTTCTTGCCAAATCGTAGAGCTTTTGTCCGTTGACTTTAATGGCAGAGTACATAGGAGGAATCTGGGAAAGCTCTCCCCGGAACCGGGAAAGTATATCTTCCAGCTCCTCCCGGGTGACGGAAACGGTACGCTTTTCCAGCACCCTTCCGGTCACGTCCTCCGTGTCGGTAATTGTCCCCAGAAGAAGCTCCGCCTCGTAGATTTTCTCT
Source organism: Candidatus Faecousia excrementigallinarum (assembly GCA_018713285.1). Taxonomy (GTDB): domain Bacteria; phylum Bacillota; class Clostridia; order Oscillospirales; family Oscillospiraceae; genus Faecousia; species Faecousia excrementigallinarum. The sequence goes on along the minus strand of DVFK01000061.1, from coordinate 15,864 downwards.
GCGTGTTCAAAAAACTCCACGCCCCGGGTAGCCCGGCCCACAAACACCGGAAGCACGCCGGTGGCCATAGGGTCTAAAGTTCCCCCGTGGCCAATCCGCCGGGTGCGCAGCACCCCCCGGAGCTTGGACACCACATCCTGGCTGGTCCAGTCCTGAGGCTTGTCCACAATCACAATGCCGTCCATTACAGCACTTCCTCCATGGCATTTCCCAGAGCCTGGGCAGCCTCCTCCAGAGACATTTTCATGAGACCTCCGGCAGCACCCTTGTGTCCGCCGCCGCCGAACCGGCTGCAAACCGCCGCCGCATCGTACCCCGGCACCGCCCGGACGGAAATTTTAATCCGGTTTTCCCCATCCTCCCGGAGGGTGGCCGCCATCTTCACCCCTTCAATGGTCCGGGGGAAGCCGGAGATATTCTCCAGATCATCCTCCTGCAGGCCCAGTTCCTCCTCCACGGCCTTGGGAAGGGCGCAGACCACGCCCTTGCCCCCTTTCAGGAACCGGGCGTGCTCCACCAGCCAGCCTTGCAGCCGGAGCCGTCCCAAGGAGTTGGTTTCAAACAGCTCCTGGGTGATTTCGTGAAGCCGATTGCTCTTTTCAGCGCAGGCCGCCGCCACCTGGAAGGTGTGGGGGGTGGTGTTGGCGTAGCGGAAGCAGCCGGTGTCCGTGGACACGGCAGTAAAGAGGGCCTCTGCCATGGGGGCATCCAGCTCCGCTCCCATGAGTTTCAGCACATCGTAAACCACCTCTCCGGTGGCAGCGGAAGCTGCATCCACCAGTTCCATGGGGGTAAAGGAGGTGGCGGTTCCGTGGTGGTCAATCCGCAGGGTGATTTTCTCCTGAAAAGGGGCAAATTCCTCCGGCAGCATGGAAGGGGACGCCACGTCCACCGACACCCAGAAAGCCTTCTCCTCCGGGATTTTGGTAGTCAGGCCCTCATGCAAAGGGGCATATTTGGGGGTAATCTGGGGATTTTCCAGAATATAAGCGGTTTTCCCCAGCTGCCGCAGGCCCCGGCACAGCACCGCCGCAGAGCCTAAGGTATCCCCGTCCGGGCGGCGATGGGTGAGAATCACCAGGGAATTCTGCTTTTCCAGCAGCCGGGCGGTCTCAGCCCTGGTCAGCACCGTCGTCGTCATGGTTTACCTCCAGGGAATTGATGAGCTTCAACATTTTAGCACCGTAGGTGATGGAGTCGTCCTGCTCCCACACCAGCTCCGGGGTGTAGCGCAGCTGCAAACTCTGACCCAGCTCCCGCCGCAGGTAGCCGCCGGCGGATTTCAGGCCCTTGAGGGCATCCTTCGCCCGCTCCTCCTGCAAAAAGCTCACATAAATTTTCGCATACCGCAAATCCGGGGTGGTTTCCACATGGGTAATGGAAATCATGGTATCCTGCACCCGGGGGTCCTTGAGATTCCGCAGCAGGGCGGAAAGCTCCTTTTGAATTTCCTCGTTGATTCGTCCGATTCGATTGGACGCCATAGCTTACGCCTCCTTTTTTCCATAAAAAGCCAACCCCCAGCCCCGATTTTCAGGGCTGGGGGATTCCGTTACAGTTTGATCTGCTCCATGGCGAAGCACTCAAAAATGTCGCCCTCTTTGATGTCGTTGAACTTGAGGATGCTCATGCCGCACTCATAGCCGGCAGTGACCTCCTTGGCAGCGTCCTTGAACCGCTGCAAAGAGCCAACCTCGCCCTCGTGGATAACGATGTTGTCCCGGAGCACCCGCACCTTGGCATCTCTTGTGACCTTGCCGTCCTTCACCATACAGCCGGCGATGGTACCCACGGCGGAGACCTTGTAGGTCATACGCACCTCGGCGTGACCAATCACGACCTCCTGGAACTTGGGTGCCAGCATACCCTTCATGGCGGACTCAATCTCGTCGATGGCATCGTAAATCACCCGGTAGTACCGGATATCCACCTTCGCCCGCTGACCGCTGGCCTGGGCGGCGGCGTCAGCCCGGACGTTGAAGCCCACGATGATGGCTCCGGCAGTGGAAGCCAGCAGAATATCCGACTCGTTGATAGCACCTACACCGGTGTGGATGACCTTCACCCGCACCTCGTCGTTGGAAATCTTCTCCAAAGAGGCCTTCACTGCCTCCGCAGAGCCCTGGACGTCTGCCTTCACAATGAGGGGCAGCTCCTTCATCTCGCCTTCCTGCATCTTGGCAAACAGGTTGTCGAGGGTGACCTTGGTCATGGCGTTGGCGGCTGCGTCCTTCTCAGCCTGACGCCGCTGCTCCACCAGTTCTCTTGCCATCCGCTCGTCGGTGACGGCGTTGAAATCGTCGCCGGGAGCAGGCACGTCACCAAGGCCGGTAATCTCCACAGGGGTGGAGGGGCCGGCGGTCTTGACGGTGCGGCCCTTGTCGTTGGTCATCACCCGGACACGGCCCACGGCAGTACCGGCGATGATGATGTCGCCCTGGTTCAGGGTACCATTTTGCACCAGCAGGGTGGCGATGGGGCCGCGGCTCTTGTCCAGCCGGGCTTCAATGACGGTGCCCTTGGCACGACGGTTGGGGTTGGCCTTCAACTCCGCCACCTCGGCGGTGACCAGAACCATCTCCAGCAGCTCTTCCAGGCCGGTGCCCTTCTTGGCGGAGATGGGGCAGATGATGGTGTCGCCGCCCCACTCTTCGGGAATCAGGTCGTACTCCGTCAGCTGCTGCTTAATCCGGTCGGGGTTGGCCTCGGGCTTATCCATCTTGTTGATGGCCACGATAATGGGAATCTTGGCGGCCTTGGCATGGTTGATAGCCTCGATGGTCTGGGGCATAATGCCGTCGTCCGCTGCCACCACTAAGATGGCAATGTCCGTACACATAGCGCCTCTTGCCCGCATGGAGGTAAAGGCGGCGTGGCCGGGGGTATCCAGGAAGGTGATGGACTGACCGTTGATATCCACGGTGTAAGCACCGATGTGCTGGGTAATGCCGCCGGCCTCTCCGGAGGTCACGTTGGTCTTGCGGATAGCGTCCAGCAGGCTGGTCTTGCCGTGGTCAACGTGGCCCATAACCACCACAACGGGGCTTCTGGGCTGGAGCTCCTCGGCGGTGTCCACATGGTCGTCGATAATCCGCTCCTCGATGGTGACGGTGACTTCCTTCTCCACCTTGCAGCCCATTTCCGTAGCCACAAACTCGGCGGTGTCAAAGTCGATGGTCTGGTTGATGGCAGCCATCACGCCGTTCTTCATAAGCAGCTTGATGACCTCGCCGGCGGTCTTTTTCATCCGGCTGGCAAGCTCGCCCACGGTAATCTCCTCAGGAATCTTCACGGTGACAGGCGCCTTCCGGGCCACCTCCATCTGGAGACGGCGCATCTTCTCCTGCTCCTCGTTTCTGGCTTTGTTGCCCTTGAACTTGTTGTCCTTCTTGCTCTGCTGCTTGGACTTGCCGCCGCCGATGCGCTGCTTGCCGCCGGTGTAGTTCTGCACCCGCTCGGAAACCAGGCTGTCCACCCGGTCGTCAAAACGGGCGGAGTTTACCTGCACCGCAGAGGTGTCCACCACCCGGCGCTCCCGCTTCCGTTCCGGCTCCTTGGGCTTGGCAGGCTGCGCCGCCTGCTCCTTGGGCTCCTCCTTCTGGGGCTTGGGAGCCTCCGCCGGCTTCTCCTGCTTGGGGGCAGCCTTGGCCTGGGCCTGGAACACCTGCTCCAAAGAGGCAATCTGGTTGTGGCTGGTCATGTAGTCAAACACCACATTCAGCTCCTCCTCCGTCAGCACCTGGGTGTTGGACTTGGGCTTTTCATAATACTTGGAGATGATCTCCGTAATTTCCTTGGGGGCAACGGAAAAATCCGCCGCCACCTCCTTCAAACGATACTTAAGCATACTCATACACGCACCTCCAAAATCACTTCTTCTTATGCCCTTTTCCCATACGCACATTCCGCCGGTGGGCCTTCTGCTCCTGCTTCCGCTGGGCAAGGCGCTGCACCTGGCCTTCCAGGGCTTCTTGCTCCTGCCGGAGGGCCTCCGGCTGGTTCAGGGCCTGCAGAAAGGACAGGGCCAAAGCCGGGTCGGTGAGGGCTGCCAGAGCGAGGCTCTGCCGCCCCACTGCCTGACCCAGCTGGTCTTTGGAAAAAGGAATCTTCACACATATCTGATCTGTCCCCGCCACAAAGCTCTTGGCTCTGCGCCAGGTGTGGTCGGAGGCGTCGGCGGCGGCAATCACCAGCCGGGCTTTTCCAGCCCGGGCGGCAGCCCCTACCGGCTCCTCTCCCAGCTCAAGGCGCCCGGCCTTCCGGGCCAGGGACAGGTAAAACAAAGCTTTATCCACGGCTTGCCCCCTCCATTTCTCTTGCCAGCAGGTCTATGACCTCCTGGGAGATGGGGGTTTCCAGGCTCCGCTCCAGTGCCTTGGACTTTTGGGCCCGTTTCAGGCACTCCGGGTTGCAGCAAAGATAGGCACCCCGGCCGTTGACCTTACCGCCAAAATCCAGCCGCACAACCCCGTCGGTGCACCGCACCACCCGGATGAGCTCCTGCTTGGGCCTGCGCTCCCGGCAGCCCATACACTGCCGCTGAGGAATTTTTCTTTGCATCTGGCTGCCTCCTTTTCTGGGGTTAAGCTTCCTGCTCCGGCGCTTCCTCTACGGAGCTGGCAGGCTTGATGTCAATTTTGTAGCCGGTCAGCTTGGCGGCCAGGCGGGCGTTCTGGCCCTCCTTGCCGATGGCCAGGGACAGCTGGTCGTCAGGCACAATCACCCGGCAGGCCTTCTGACCGGGGATGAGGGAAACGCTGACCACATCCGCAGGGCTAAGAGCAGCCTTGACATACTGGCAGGGGTCCTCGCTCCACACCACAATGTCAATCTTTTCCCCGTGGAGCTCCTCCACCACGGCGCCTACACGGCCGCCTCTGGGGCCGACGCAGGCACCCACCGGGTCCACATCCTCCCGGACGGCCCGGACGGCAATCTTGCTCCGGGAACCGGGCTCCCGGGCGATGTTCCGAATCTCCACCAGACCCTCGGCGATTTCCGGGGTCTCCAGCTCAAAGAGCCGGCGCACCACATTGGGATGGGTGCGGGATACCTGGACCATGGGACCCCGGGGGCTGCGGTGCACATCGATGACATACACCCGAATCAGGTCGCCGGGCTCATAGGTCTGGCCGGGAATCTGCTCGCTGAGGCGAAGCATGGCGTCATGCTGCTCCCCGCCCTGACCGATGCGGACGATCATATCCCCGGTGGGGTCCACCCGCAGCACGGTGCCGGTGAGCAGCTCCTGGGACTTGGAGGCATAACTATCGTAGGTTGCCCCCCGCTCTGCCTCCCGGATGCCCTGAATCACCACCTGCTTGGCGGTCTGGGCGGCAATCCGGCCGAACTTCTGAATGTCGATGGGGATAATCACGGAGTCTCCCAGCTGCACGTTGGGATTGATCTTCCGGGCGGCGTCAATCTGGATTTCCAGAGCCAGATCCTCCGGCTCCTCCACCGCGGTCTTGATCTGGTGCATGGACAGGCCCTTCTCGCTCAAATCCACCACCACGTTCTCACCGGGCACATCCCGGTGGTCCTCCCGGTCCTTCCGGTAGGCGTTGGTGAGGGCCTGCTTCAGCCGCTCCACCATATAGTTTACGGGAATCCCCTTCTGCTTTTCCAGCTCATTCAGGCTGGCGAAAATCTCAGCACCAATCTCTACCTTGGGCTCTTCCACTTTTTTCTTGGCTCTTGTGTTTCTTGCCATGTCGGTTTCTCCTCCTATCAGAATTCCACACGAAGCCGCACCAGGGCGACCTCGGACTTTTCAAAGGTAATGGTTTCCTTGCCGGCCTCCACCGTGACCTTGCCCTCATCATAGCCCCGGAGAATGCCGGGGATCTCCTTCAGGCCGTTTCTGGGACGGTAGAGCTTTACAAGGATGGGACTGCCCATGAATTTTTCAAAATCCCCGGGACGCTTCAAAGGCCGTTCCAGTCCGGCGGAGCACACCTCAAAGTGGTAGCTCTCGGGGATGGGGTCCTTCTCGTCCAGTATGGGGTCCACCGCCCGGGCGATGGCCTCGCAGTCATTGATATTCACGCCGCCGTCCTTGTCAATATACAGCCGGAGGAACCGCTCGGAGCCCTCCCGGACATATTCCACGTCCCAGAGGGAGCAGCCGTTGGCTTCCACAATCGGCTGGGCAAAGGAGGCAACCTGCTCGGTAATCTTCATAACAATACCCTTCTTTCAGTACAAAAGAGAGGGGCAGAACCCCTCTCTTTCCATCGTCAACTCTCAACATCCGTATTATAACACCCTGTATAGGATTTTGCAAGGGGTCAGAGGGACTTTTTCCGGGATTTTTTCAACATTTTTCCCGGGAATCCCGGATTTAACCCCCGCTGGGCAGGCCCTGGGTGTATTTATGGTCCCAATCGTCGTCAAAGAAGCCGGAGGCAGGGCTGCCCTTGGCCAGATCCTCCGCCAGCTCCCGAAGGGGCTGCACCCCTTCCAGTCCCTCCAGATAAAACTCCGGCAGAGCCTCCGCCCCCAGCTGGGCGCCCAAAATAGCCCCGGTGACCGCCCCCACAGCGGAGGAGCGGCCGGAATGATTCACGGAGAGAATCATTCCGGTGTCAAAGTCCCCATGGCAGGCAAGGCTTGCATACATGGCCCCTGCCAGGCACTGGTCGGCGGTCTGGCAGTGAAGGCTCTCCATGGCCTCCCGGCTGCCGGTTTTGTCCCCCTCCACCACCTGCAAAAGCATATCGGAAAGGCCTGCCGCCTGGGGAAACTCCCGGGAGAACTGCCCCTCCATGGCGGCAATGCTCTGGGAAAACTGCTGCTGCAAAGGAAGCTCCGGCTCCTGCAAAATCCCGGCGATGGTGTAGGCCAGAACCACAGAAGAGAGAATGGTCTCCGGGTTTCCGTGGGTCAGGGCCATGGTCTGGGCCGCCAGCACCCCCAAAAAGGCCGGGTCCATCCGCTCCGGCTGGAAGCTCAGTCCCAAGGCCACGGCGGTAGTCAAAGCTCCCGGGGCGGCGTTCTGGTTCCGGGGACGGGAGGGGGTGCCCAGGGCCTCGGTGCGGAGGGTGTCCAGCATCCGGCTGTCCCGGCAGTGGCGGCGACGAAATTCCGGCAGCCGGGACACCCAGCACAGAGGCTTTTCCGGGTCCCGGTAAAACTGCTGGCTCCGGAGCCAGTCTTTCAGAGCCAGGGTAACATAACGCAGGTAATATTCCCGCCGTCCCCGGGTGAGAGCCACCAAAAGGCCGTTGGCGGTGTAGGCCGCCAGCTGGGTATAGGAGGACAGCTCCACAACGCCGTTGGCGATGTCATAGCCCAGTAGGCCGTTGGGGCCGTAGGCGGTCTGAATCTCCTGCCAGGTCTTTTCGTCGATGGTGTAGCCCATGGCATCCCCCACCGCCAGCCCCAGCAGGCACCCTTGGTAACGATTGACCTCTCTTTCCACCGGCAACCTCTCCTCTTTTTGTATCTTTTCCATATATTATATAGAAATCCCCGGAAAAATGCAAGATTTTTCAAAATACTCCTTCCAGTCCTTCCTCCAATTTCCAGCCTGATTTCCGGATTGATACGGGAAATTCACAGAATATGTGTTGTCATTTTTCCCAAGATACGATAGAATAAAGAGAAGTCAACATAAAGGAGAACATTATGAACTGGCTGGAAATTACCATCAATCCCCCTGCCGGGGAAGCGGAGGCCGTGGCGCAGGCTCTCACCGCCGGGGGGTTTTCCGAATTTCTTCTGGAGGACCAGGAGGAATTTGAAACTTTTTTGCAAGAAAACAAAGCCTACTGGGATTATATTGACGAAAGCCTCCAGAAGCAGCTGCAAGGGCTGTCCCGAATCCGGCTATATCTGGAGGACGGGGACCAGGCTGGACTTTCCCGGCTGACCGCCCTTCTGGATGGCCTGGGACTGAAAGCCCAGGTGGCAGCCCTGCCGGAGGAAAATTGGGAGGAGTCCTGGAAGGACAGCTATCCCCCTCAGCCTGTGGGGAAGCATCTTCTGGTGCTGCCCTACTGGCTGGCGGACACCTGTCCGGAGGACAAGCTTCCGGTGATTCTGGACCCGGGTCTCACCTTCGGCACCGGTGCCCACCCCTCCACCCAGATGGTGATGGAGGCTATGGAGGAGGCGGTGCGCCCCGGGGATGCCTGCCTGGATTTGGGCAGCGGCAGCGGCATTTTGTCCATCACCGCCCTGCGGCTGGGGGCAAAGTCCGCCATCGGGGTGGACATCGACCCCAAGGCCGAGGACATTGCCCGGGAAAACGCCGCTTACAACGGCTTCTCCGCCCCGGAATTTACGGCCCTGACCGGAAACGTGACGGCAGACACCGCTCTCATGGAGCGTCTGGCTGCCGGGAACTACCGGGTGGTGCTGGTGAACATTGTGGCAGATGTGATTATCGCCCTCTCCCCGGTGCTGCCCCGGTTTTTGCAGCCCGACACCCGGCTGATTTGCTCCGGGATTCTGGATGAACGGCTGCCGGAGGTGCTGGCGGCTCTGGAGCAGGCAGGTCTTGAAATTCTGGAAACCAGAGCCAAAGAGGAGTGGCGGTGCGTCATCGCCGGAAGGAGGCCCTTATGAAAATTCCCTACCGTACCCGGCAGCTGCTGAAGGGCATTGCCATCACCCTTTTGATTCTGGCTCTGATTGGGCTGGTAATCTGGGGACTGTGGATTCTGTGGCTGAACCGGTTTGTGGTGTATACCCGGGACGAGGGGGTAAAGCTGGACTTTTCCCTGTCCCAGGAAGTTCCCGAAGGGGAGCTGGCGGTGGAGCCGGAAAGTGTCCCCACCATTGGCATCTACTACAATGAAGGTGAGGACGCCATCAACACCAACCATCCCCTTGCCCAGCTGAACGGCTACTACATCACCCAGCAGGTGCTGGAAACTGAGACCATTGACACCATCCGCAGTCAGGTGGAAGCCCTGCCCAAGGGCACCCCGGTGATGCTGGATGTGAAAAGCATCAAAGGCAGCTTCTTCTATGACTCCGCTGTCAGCACCCAGCGCAACAGCGCCATTGACACGGAGGCCATGGAACAGCTGATTTCCCTCATGGAGGAAAAGGGGCTGTATCTCATTGCCCGGCTGCCGGCCCTGCGGGACTTTTACTACGGCCTGGACCATGTGCCCGACGGCCTTCCCACCTCGGAAGGGTACCTGTGGATGGACGACGCCTCCTGCTACTGGCTCAATCCCGCCAGCGAGGGTGCCAGAAGCTATCTGGTACAGCAGATTCAGGAGCTCCGCTCCAAAGGCTTTGACGAGGTGGTGCTGACGGACTTCTGCTTCCCGGTAACCGACCAGATTGTATTTTCCGGGGACAAGACCCAGACCCTGACGGAAACGGCCCAGCTTCTGGTGGACACCTGCTGCAGCGACAGCTTTGCCCTGTCCTTTGTGAAGGCGGCGGACTTTACCCTGCCCACCGGACGCACCCGGGTGTATCTGGAGGGGATTGAGGCGTCAGAGGCTGACCAGGCAGCAAAGGACAGCGGCGTGGCAGACACGGCGGTGAACCTGGTATTCCTGGCAGAGAGCCACGACACCCGGTATGATGCCTACAGCGTACTCAGACCCCTTGCCAGCGCCCACTAAGGAGAGACCATGAAACAGAAAACAAAGCTATACATAGAACTGGGACTGGGCCTTCTGGTGGGGCTGACTGCCCTGGTGCTGCTGGCGGTGGTGCTGGTGCAAAACGCCCTGAAGGAATCCCAGAGGGAAGCCGCCCAGCCCACCACGGAAGCCGCCGCCGTCCTGCCCACCAACCCCTACGGCCCGGAGGATTTCCGGGTGGAGGAAAACGGCTACATCACCTGCCTCACAGGAGAAGCCCGCCAGGGCATTGATGTTTCCGAATGGCAGGGGGACATTGACTGGCAGCAGGTAAAGGATGGGGGGATAGAATTTGCCATCATCCGCCTGGGCTACCGCAGATCCGAAACCGGAGAGCTGAGTACAGACGAAAAGGCCCTGGCCAATCTTCAGGGAGCAGCGGAGGCAGGCATTCCCACCGGCGCTTACTTCTTCTCCCAGGCGGTCACCACCCAGGAGGCTCTGGAGGAAGCGGAGTATGCCCTGTCCCTGCTGGAGGGGTACACCCTGACCTATCCCCTCATTTATGACTGGGAGTATCTGGGAGAGGACGCCCGCACCGCAGACGTGGACGCCCGCACCCTCACCGACTGTATCAAGACCTTTTGCGGCCGGGTGGAGGAAGCCGGCTTTCAGAGTATGATTTATTTCAACCCCCATTTCCACGAAAATGAGGTGCTGTACCTGGAGGAGCTGACGGACTACCACTTCTGGCTGGCCATGTATGACACCCAGATGGACTACCCCTATCAGATTGATATGTGGCAGTACTCCTGCACCGGCTCGGTGCCGGGGATTACCGGGGATGTGGACCTGAACCTGTACCTGCCCAGAAAGCAGTAGGACCACGCCTTGCAATGGGGAATATTTTGTGATAAAATACGAGAAAAATCAGAAAAAACGGGAAAGGAGTGGACATATGAAGGGCTTCATGCGGATTATGCTGGGGGCGGTGCTGATTTTGTTCCTGGCATTTCCGGCAGCGGCGGTCAGCTCCGCCTCCCAGGTGGAGAGTTTTCTTACCGTCGCCGCTGACGGCTCCTGCCAGGTGACCACCACCGTCACCCTCCATCTGGAACAGACCCAGGAGGATTTGGTCTTTCCCATTCCTGCCGGGGCTGCCAACGTAACCCTCAACGGCTCCCGGGCCAAAACCACCTCCGGAGGCGACCGGCTGTATGTGGATTTGTCAAAAGCCTATGGAGGCGTCACCGGAGACGTTGCCTTTACCCTCAACTATACCATGTATGGTCTGGTGGCAGAAAACAGCGAGGGGGCTCTGGAGCTGCGGCTGCCCCTTATGTCCGGTTTCTCTTTCCCGGTGGACGCCATGAGCTTTTCCATCACCCTGCCGGGAGAGATTCCCGACAGACCCGCCTTTGCCAGCGGATACTATCAGTCCAGCATTGAAAAATACCTGACCTATACCCAGGAAGGGGCCATGATTCAAGGCTCCACCACCCAGTCCCTGAAGGACCACGAAACCCTGGTGATGACCCTGGCGGTATCCGACCAGATGTTTCCCCAGGTGACCCGACCGGTGGAGCGTACCTCCCTGGACGAATTGGCCATGGGAGCCTGCGCCGCCCTGGCTCTTATATACTGGGTGATTTTCCTCCGGTGCCCCATTCCCTGGAAGAAGCACAGCACCTGCCCGCCCCAGGGTTACAGCGCCGGTCAGGCCGGCACGGTGCTGTTCCTCAAGCCCTGTGACCTCACCATGATGGTTCTGTCCTGGGCTCAGCTGGGGTATCTGCACCTGCGGTACTCCCTGGACCGGGTCATGGTTACCAAGCAGATGGACATGGGCAACGAGCGCAGCGGCTTTGAACGGAAGTGGTTCCGGAAGCTCTTTTCCAAGGGGAATACGGTGAGCACCGCCTCCAACTTCTATGTCCAGCTGGCCCAGGCGGTGGAAGCTCCCGGCATTTCCGGGGGAGAGCTGCTGAAAGGCCGCCGGGGGAGCCTGCGAATTTTCCGGGCCCTTCTGGCCCTGCTGGGAGTGGGTGCCGGTGTCAACATCGGCATTCCCCTGGCCAGCGGCGGTGTGCTGCAATGGGTGTGGGTGGCTGTCTTTGGCCTGGCCGGCGGGATTGCCGCCTGGAAAATGATTCCCTGGCTGTCCCACTTCTTCCTGAGGACCCCCGGACAGGGCTGGCTGTGCCTTGTCGCCGGCGGCGTGTTCGTAGTTTTGGGTGTGTTTTCCGGAGAAGCCCCTTCCGTATCCCTGGGCGTACTGGGGATTCTTCTGGGGGGCGTCCTCTATGCCTGGGGCGGCAGACGCACGGAAGCCGGACTGCTTCTCCGGGAAGAAATTCTGGGCCTTCGCAGCTACCTGAGAAAGGGAGAGGTGCGGGGCACGGCTTCGGATTTGCGCCAGGACCCGGATTGCTTCTTCAATCTCCTGCCCTGGGCTCTGGCTCTGGGAGTAGACAAGGCCTTTGCCCGGAATATGGGCGGCCGGAAACTGCCGGACTGTCCCTATGTGATTATGGATAAGTCTCTGTCCTATTCTCCCGACCAGTGGTGCCGGTTTTTCCGGCAGCTGGCAAAGGATATGGAGCAGCGGAAAGCCCAGCAGTCCCGGGGAAGGATTTTGCAGCTTTTCACCCCCCTCACAGGAAAACCCAAAAAGCGCCGCAGATAACAGATTAAAAGCCCCCGGTTTTGCATGGCAAAACCGGGGGCTTTTGATAGGTTAAGGGCCGCCCCCCATAGCTCCCTCCGGGAGGGAGCTGGCGCCGAAGGCGTCTGAGGGAGCCAGCGGGCGGCAAGCTGACGGTTTTCTTACAGGTTGGTACTTGCTTGTGGTTATCGATACCCCATCCTGACTTTACCGTGCAGATTTCCAAAATATGACAGACTTGGGGAGGTACCATCTCTGACAGTCAAACCGGTTTTGCGCCCGCTGGCTCCCTCCGCCTTGGGGCTACGCCCCAAGGCACCTCCCTCCGGTCGGGAGGTATATATGACAGCCTTCTCCATAATAACGACACCAAAAAATAAAAAAATCAGAGCCTGTTGCAAAACGCTTATCTTGCAACAGGCTCCTTTTCTTAACCGAAAAATTCTTTCAGATTGTCGAAAAACTTCTTCCTTTTGGGGCTGCTTTTCCCGTCCATGGATTCTTCCAGCTTCCGCAGCAGGTCCTTCTGCTCCCGGCTGAGGCGGGTGGGGGTCTCCACCGTCACCACGAAGCGGTGGTCGCCTCTTCTTCTGGGATTGTTCACCTGGGGGATGCCCTTGCCGGAAATCACAAACTGACGGCCGGTCTGGGTGCCCTCCGGGATGGTGAAGGTGGTCTTGCCGTCCAGGGTGGGCACCTGGATTTCTGCCCCCAGGGCTGCCTGGGTGAAGGTGATAGGCACCTCGCAGTATACATCCATGCCGTCCCGCTGGAAAATGGGGTGGCGCTTGATGGTGATTTCCACCAGCACATCGCCGTTGGGACCGCCGTTGCTGCCCACGCAGCCTTCTCCGGCTACCCGGATGGCCTGGCCCTGGTCGATACCGGCAGGAACCTTGACCTTGATTTTCTGGTTCCGGCGCACCTTGCCCTTGCCCCGGCAGGTGGTGCAGGGGTTCTTGATAATCTTGCCCTTGCCGCCGCAGGTGGGACAGGTAGCGGTGGACTGGACCGCCATGCCCATGAAGTTCTGGGTGGTACGGACCTGGCCGGAGCCGTGGCAGTTGACACAGGTCTCCACCACACCGTCGGCAGAGCCGGTGCCCTTACAGGCGGCGCAGTTTTCGATTCTCTGGACGGTAATCTCCTTCTCCACGCCGAAGGCCGCTTCCTCAAAGGTCAGATCCAGCCGGGCCCCCACATTTTCCCCCCGGCGGGGTGCGGTCTGGGCATTTGCCCGGCTTCTGCCGCCGCCGAAAAATTCTCCGAAAATATCTCCGAAGTCCCCGAAGCCCCCAAAACCGCCGAAGCCGCCGCCAAAGCCGCTTCCGCCGCCGGCACCGCCGCCGTAGTTGGGGTCCACACCGGCGAAACCGAACTGGTCGTACCTGGCCCGCTTTTCGCTGTCGGACAGCACCTCATAGGCCTCGCCAATCTCCTTGAACTTCTCCTCCGCCTGCTTATCCCCGGGGTTCCGGTCCGGGTGATACTTCATGGCGTTTTTCCGGTAGGCTTTTTTAATCTCCTCAGCGCTGGCGTTTTTGTCAACGCCCAGCACCTGATAATAGTCACGCTTTTCTTCCGCCATATGTTATACCTCACGCAATACGCTCAAAATGGGGGCGGCGTTGCTGCCGCCCCCAGGGGCTGATGTTTTATCAGTCTACGGTTTCGTAGTCCGCATCCACAACGCCGTCATCGCCGGCGCCGGGGTTGGGGTTACCGCCCTCCTGCTGGGGAGCCGCATTCTTGTAGAGCTTCTCGGACACGGCGTAGAAGGCCTTCTGAACCTCCTCGGTGGCTTCCTTGATGGCAGCCACATCGGTGCCCTTGTTCACTTCCTTCAGCTTGTCAACAGCTGCCTGGATGTTGGCCTTTTCCTCTGCGGTGATCTTGTCGCCCAGCTCGCCCAGGGTCTTTTCCGTCTGGTAAGCCACCTGGTCGGCAGCGTTGTGGGCGTCCACTTCTTCCTTCCGGGCCTTATCCTCGGCGGCGTACTGCTCAGCCTCCCGGACAGCCTTGTCGATGTCCTCCTGGCTCAGGTTGGTGGAAGCGGTAATGGCAATCTGCTGCTCCTTGCCGGTGCCCAGGTCCTTGGCGGATACCTTCACAATGCCATTGGCATCGATGTCGAAGGTAACCTCAATCTGGGGCACGCCACGGGGAGCGGGGGCAATACCAGTCAGCTGGAAGCGGCCCAGGGTCTTGTTGTAAGCGGCCATCTCCCGCTCGCCCTGGAGCACATGAACCTCAACGGAGGTCTGGCCGTCAGCGGCGGTGGAGAAAATCTGGCTCTTCCGGGTGGGGATGGTGGTGTTCCGGTCGATGAGGCGGGTGAACACGCCGCCCATGGTCTCAATGCCCAGGGACAGAGGCGTCACGTCCAGCAGCACCACGTCCTTCACATCGCCGGTGAGCACGCCGCCCTGAATGGCAGCGCCCACAGCAACGCACTCGTCGGGGTTGATGCCCTTGAAGCCTTCCTTGCCGGTGATGCCCTTTACGGCCTCCTGCACGGCAGGGATACGGGTGGAGCCGCCAACCAGCAGCACCTTGTTCAGGTCGCTGGGCTTCAGGCCTGCATCGGACAGAGCCTGACGGACAGGCTTCATAGTCCGCTCCACCAGGTCGGCGGTCAGCTCATTGAACTTGGCACGGCTGATGGTCACGTCCAGGTGCTTGGGGCCGGTAGCGTCGGCGGTAATATAAGGCAGGTTTACGGTGGTGGAGGTCATGCCGGACAGCTCAATCTTGGCCTTCTCAGCAGCCTCCTTCAGGCGCTGCATAGCAACCTTATCACGGCTCAAGTCCACGCCCTCGGTCTTCTTGAACTCGGAAACCAGGTAATCCATGATTCTCTGGTCGAAGTCGTCGCCGCCCAGGTGGGTGTCACCGGCGGTAGCCAGCACTTCCACAATGCCGTCGCCGATTTCCAGGATGGACACATCGAAGGTGCCGCCGCCCAGGTCGTACACCATGATCTTCTGCTCGCTCTCCTTGTCCAGGCCGTAAGCCAGGGCAGCGGCGGTGGGCTCGTTGATGATACGCTTCACTTCCAGACCGGCAATCTTACCGGCGTCCTTGGTGGCCTGCCGCTGAGAGTCGGAGAAGTAAGCGGGGACGGTGATAACCGCCTCGGTAACAGGCTGGCCCAGGTAAGCCTCAGCGTCAGCTTTCAGCTTCTGCAGCACCATGGCGCTGATTTCCTGGGGGGTGTAGCCCTTGCCGTCAATGTCCACATGGTAGTTCTCGCCCATGTGACGCTTGATGGAAGACACAGTCCGCTCAGCGTTGGTCACAGCCTGACGCTTTGCCACCTGGCCTACCATACGCTCACCGGTCTTGGAAAATGCCACCACGGAAGGGGTGGTACGGCCGCCCTCGGCGTTGGCGATAACAACGGGTTCGCCGCCTTCCAGCACGGCGACGCAGGAATTGGTGGTTCCCAGATCGATACCAATAATCTTACTCATAATTTCGTTCCTCCTATATGAATGAAAAGTTTATACAAGTTCAGGGAAGCTCTGAATAAATAGGCAAGAGCTGGTAGCGAGAGATTTTTCGTCAGACAAAAGAATGGAAAACAGCGGAATACTGTATGTATTTCCTGTTTTTCATTCTGCATGGATGGCGAAAAAGATCCGCTAT
>DVFK01000007.1 GCA_018713285.1 Candidatus Faecousia excrementigallinarum | reverse complement strand
AACTCATTAACTCTCAAGCAAGACGTTGTGGGTGTAGCCTCAGTCAACCAGTCTGCAAGCAGCTGTAAGGGATTCAATCCACTCCACAACGCTTACTTGAGTATACACCACTTATTCACTTTTTTCGCCCCCCTTATTATACAAGGGATTACACAGCAGGCACTTTCTGAAAGTACAACCCCATGTGGAAAGCTGGGAGCCTGCAAAATCCCCCCGCCTCGGCAGAGCCGAGGCACCCCCCTTTGGCAAGGGGGGCTTTGGGTGCTATGCTTTTCGCTGATACAGGCACATCTGATAGGAAATGCCATTCTCCTGTCCCTCTTGCAGCACCTGGGTCAGCTGCCAGTCGGGGCTTTCTTCCAGATTGGGGAAGAAGGTGTCGCTTTTGGGGCAGGTGCCTACCCGGGTCACATAGGCTCGGGTGCAGTAAGGAAGCATTTGACGGTATACGCTGCCGCCGCCGATGACCATGGCTTTGTCTGCCGTGGCTGCAAGCTTAACCGCCTCCTGGGAGCTGTGGCAGGTCACCACTCCCTCGATGGGGTCGGGGCTCCGGGTCAGCACCACATTCACCCGGTTGGGAAGGGGCTTGCCCCCGGGGAAGTCCGCCAGGGTTTTCCGCCCCACAATCACCATGGCCCCTTTGGTCATCTCCCGGAAGAATTTCCGGTCCGCCGACAGTGCCACCGGCTGGGTGCCGTCCCGGCCGATGCCCCAGTCCTCATAAACCGCTACAATCAGTTCCATAGGCCCACCTCAGATTGCCATGGGGATTTGGACGGGAAAATCATGGTATACATAATTTTCCACTTGGAAGCTGTCCTTGGTAAAGGCGTAGAAGTCCGTGACGCTGGGGTCCAGGGTTACCTTGGGAGCCGGGAGGGGTTCCTTTTCCAGCATGGCCTTCACCGCCGGGATGTGCCGGTCATAGATGTGGCAGTCGGCAATCACGTGGACCAGCTCTCCCGCCTTCAGCCCGGACACCTGGGCAAACATCATCAGAAGCATGGCATACTGGCACACGTTCCAGTTGTTGGCGGTGAGCATATCCTGGCTTCTCTGGTTGAGGATGCCGTTGAGGGTGTCCCCGGTGACATTGAAGGTCATGGAGTAGGCGCAGGGATACAGGCTCATATCGTGCAAATCCTGGAAATTATAGAGGTTGGTAAGAATCCGCCGGGAGGCAGGATTGTGCTTCAAGTCATAAAGCACCCGGTCTACCTGGTCAAACTCTCCCTCCGGGTACTGGTGCTTGATGCCCAGCTGGTAGCCGTAGGCCTTGCCGATGGTGCCGTCCGGCCTTGCCCACTCGTCCCACACGTGGCTGCCCAGGTCTGCAATCCGGTTGGACTTCTTCTGCCAGATCCACAGCAGCTCATCCAGGGCGGACTTCCAGTAGGTGCGGCGCAGGGTCATAATGGGAAACTCCTCCTGGAGATTGTACCGGTTCACCACGCCGAATTTCTTGATGGTATGAGCCGGGGTGCCGTCCTCCCAATGGGGGCGGACCTGCTGGTTCTCGTCGGAATAGCCGTGCTCCAGAATCTGGCGGCAGGTTTCCTGATATAAAATATCTGCCTTACTCATGGCGGTTCTCCTTTTTCTGTTTTCTTATAGGATACCATATTTGATGAAAATTTCAATTGCAAAAAAGCCAAGGATAAGGTACCATAGACTTATTAATCAGAAAGGAAGGAACAAATCATGCCTGAATATATTGTGAATCTCTGGGACAAGCTGTCCAAATTCCTCACCTCCAAGCTCCTGCCCTGCATCCTGCTGGCCCTGATCGGCATTGTGGTGGTACGGCTGCTTCTGAAATTTGTGGACAGACTTCTGGCCCGTACCAAGCTGGAGCCCGCCGCAGCCCGTCTGGTGCGCTCCATTTTGCAGGCGGTGCTGTACCTGCTGGTGTTCCTCATTGCCGCCCCGGTGATTGGGGTGGATGTGACCAGCCTGGTGGCTCTGACCAGTGTGGTCACCCTGGCTATTTCCCTGTCTTTGCAGAACGCCCTGACCAATGTAATCGGCGGCTTTAACCTGCTGTATACCAAGCCCTTTGTGGTGGGGGACTTCGTGGAGATCGCCACCAAGTCCGGCACGGTGCTGGAAGTGGGTCTGACCTACACCCGGCTGCGGACGGGAGATAACAAAATCATCTCCATCCCCAACAGCGCCGTGGTAGCCACGGACATTGTGAACTACTCCGCCGCCGGAACCCGCCGCATCGACATTGCCGTTACTGCCTCCTACGACGCCCCGGCGGCCACGGTGAAAAAGGCCCTTCTGGAAGCCGCCCAGGTTCCCGGGGTGCTGGAGGACCCGGCCCCGGTAGCCGCCCTGGACAACTACGGCGACAGTGCCATCGGCTATATCCTGCGGGTCTGGTGCCCGGTGGAAATCTATTTTGACACCATGTACCAGATCAACGAGAACATCAAGCTCCGCTTTGACGAAGCCGGGGTGGAGATGACCTATCCCCACCTGAATGTCCACCTGGACAAGTAAACAGCTGCCCGGACAAGGCGAAGCCTCGACCGGGCAATGTTTATGGGTTGCAGATGGAATTGAAAAAATCATAAAGCGGCCGCAGCTGGCAAAACAGCTCCGCCACCCGGTCTTTCAGCGCCGGGCCGAAAACTTCCTCGGACATGGGAATCTGGGTGTCGCAGGCGATTTCGCTTTTGAAGGCCAGATAGGGAGCAAGCTCCGGGATATCCGTCTGTACTTTAGGGCGCTTGTAGGGGGTGGCGGTCAGCTCCAGGCCGGTATTTTGCCGGAGGTCCTGCACCATCTCCAGAAAAGGCCGGGGCTCTGCCAGCAGGCGCTGGCGGTAGACCTCCTGGGTGGCAGGCTTGGGCTTCCACAGGAAGAAGCCGTAGCTCACCCGCTCCGGCAGAATCTCAAAATACAGGCAGGGGTTCTCCCCCTCCCAGGGGCCGGGACGGCGGATGCTCAGCCACAGCCCTTCCTTATAGGGCAGAGGGTGGTGGAGCCGGGCATCCCGGTAAATCCGGCTGACTTTCAGAAGATTCCCCGGTTCCTGGGCGAAGGGTTCAAACAGCTCCGCCCCCAGAGCCTTCATGGGCTCATAGAGATACTTTACATAATCTTCCTTGTGAGCGGTAAACCACTCCCGGTTGTTATTCATCCGGATTCCCCAGAGAAAATCCACGGTTTCCGGAGTAAAGCCTTGAAACATTGTATTGCCTCTTTCTGTATGAATTTCCTATATCATACACATAATTCCCCAAAATTGCAATGGGAAAACCTGCTTCCAAATCCTGTGCCGCCGATACTCCGGGAAGCACGAAGGGGAAGGATAATTTCTCCCCCATTGCCCCGCCCCTTGACGGGTTTTGGGTTTGATGTTATAGTTTTCTCATATGGTTTTGCGAATGCAGAAAAGATACTTGGCACCAAAAGGAGATGGAACTATGCTTCGGATTGCCATATGCGACGACAATCAGGTGGAGCTGCAATACACCGCCAGGATGACAGCGGACTATTTTGGCACCCACCCGGCCCACAGTGCCATCATTGAAACCTTTCACAGCGGCAAAGACTTGCTGTCCCAGGCGGAGGCCCGGAAGGGTTTTGACCTGTATATTCTGGATATTCTCATGCCGGATCTGAGCGGCATTGAAATCGGCCGCCGTTTGCGGACTTTGGGAGCCGGAGGCGAAATTATCTATCTCACCAGCTCCAACGATTTTGCCGCCGACAGCTATGAAGTTCGGGCTTTTTTCTACCTGCTGAAGCCGGTGGAGCAGCAAAAGCTATATGGGGTGCTGGACGAGGCCACAGAAAAGCTGAACCGGGAGCAGAACGCCGCCATCATGGTAAACACCCCCCAGGGAATCCGGCGGATTCTCATGGAGCGCATCCGGTACGCAGAACGGGTTGGCCGCTGCATCCGCTACCACTGCACCGATGGCACCCTGGATTCCCTGACCATCCGCAGCTCCTTCAAGGAAATGATGGAGCCGCTGCTGGCGGACCGGCATTTCCGCCTGTGCGGGGCCAGCTATGTGCTGAATTTTCAATACATAACCGGCATCAACGGGCAGACCTGCCTGCTGGATAACGGACAGACCATTGTTCTGCCCAAAGCTGCCGCTGCCGCCTTCAAGCAGGATTGGGGCAGCTACTGGCTGGAAGAGGTGTTTCCAAAGTGACAGAAACAACTTTTTTGATACTGCGAACCTGCATGATTACCCTGATGACCCTGGGCATGATGGCCAGCATGACGGAATTTCGCTTCGGAATTCGGAAACTTCTGGGGGTTTTGGGGCTGTACCTTCTCTGGGTTTTGCTCTCCACCTGGGCTTTGCTCCGGCTGGGGGGAGAGGTGCTGCTGTACCGGCTGCTCCTTCTTACCATATCCGCCCCTGCGGTTGCCCTGACCTACTGGGCCACCAAGGACTCCCCGTCCCAGGCGGTGTTCAACTACACCACCCAGATTCTGGTATCCCTGCTGAGCACCTCCCTGATTCGCTTCTTTTTCCCCGCTCCCCTGGTCAATATCCTTTTGACCTTCTCCTTTTTCGCTGTCATCATCTATCTGGAATGGCGCTTCCTCCGCAAACCCTTTCGCCAGCTGATTACCATTATGCCCTCCGGCTGGAATATGCTGACCATCATCCCCTGTGTATTTTGCGGCTACCTGATGTTTGTAGCGGCCTGGCCCCAGTCCTATCAGGAGAATTTCTCCCAACGCATCTACGGCTACGCATTTCTGGTTCCGGTGGTGGTGGTATATACCGCCATATTCAAAAGCCTTTTGCGTCAGTACCGTGCCCAGGTGAAGAAACAGAATGCCAAATTGCTGGCCTTTCAGGTTTCTGCCTTACAGCAGCAGCTGGAAAAGGTTTCGGAAGGTGCGGAAGCGATGAAAATTCTGCGCCACGACCTGCGCCACTGGCTGCAAACCGCCGCCGCCCTGGCAGAGCGGGGGGAAAAAGAGGCCTTGCTGAAATTTCTGGCTTCCGCCCAGCAGCAGCTCTCCGATGCCCAGCCCCGCCACTGGTGCCATCCCCCCATTCTGGACGCCGTGTTCTCCTCTTATTTTGAGCAGGCCCGGAAGCAGGAAATTTCTGTGGATGCCAAAATCTCCCTGCCGGATACCCTTCCCATTGAGGAAGGAGAGCTGGCAATCGTCATCGCCAACGCCCTGGAAAATGCAATCCATGCCAATGCAGACCTGCCCCGGGAGCAGCGGAAAATCCGCTTGATGATGGTGGGGCATCCCAGCGTTCTGCTGGAAATCTCCAACCCCTGTACCGGTCAGGTGGAATTTGACAGTCAGGGGCTCCCGGTATCCCGGCAGCCGGGACATGGGCTGGGGGTTCAATCCATCAACGCCTTTTGCCAGAAGTACGGCGCTGTCTGCCGGTTTTCTCTGGAGGACAGCAGCTTCCACTTCCAGCTGGTGCTCTGATTCAAAAAGCACAAAAAACCTGCCCCTTTTCAGGGGCAGGTTTTCTTATTGCTTGCTTACTTGGCAAAAACTCTCTTGAGCTTTACGAAGCGGGGCAGGCCGTCTTCCTTGACCATGCCGGTCTCACCCTGGATGAGGGGCAGGCAGTAGTCGATGAAGCCCTGCTTCACGCCGTTGCCTTCCTCGTTGATCCACTCCAGAGGAACCTTCTTCTCGGTGTTGGCCACCAGGCTCAGGTCGAAGAGCTCCGGCTCGCACTTGTAGCCATTCTCGTCCCGGGTGCACTTGAAGCCAACCATCTTGTCAGTCTGACCGGCAACAGCGGCTTCCACAGCCACCTTACCGGACATGAAGGACTCGGCGATGTCGGTGCCGGAAGCGCAGTGAGCGGCGCAGCGCTGCAGCAGGCTCAGCTCGATGGGACGAACCTTGACGCCGTTCAGCTCCTTCTTGATGATGTCGGTGAGACGAGCAGCCAGGCCGCCCAGCTGGGCATGGCCGAAGCCGTCGGTGCCGGAGGTCTTGGCCTCGGACACGAAGGTGCCGTCAGCGTAGTGGATGCCTTCGGAAACAGCCACCAGGCAGTTCTTCTTGGCCTCGTACACCCGCTTTACGTCAGCAATGAACTGCTCCATGCTGAAGTCCACCTCGGGCAGGTAAACCAGATCGGGGCCGTCGCCCTTCACGTTAGCCAGAGCGGCAGCGGCGGTCAGCCAGCCGGCGTGACGGCCCATGCACTCCACCACGGTGACCATGCCGGTGTCGTACACCTGGCAGTCCCGGGAGACTTCCATGAAGGAAGTGGCGATATACTTGGCAGCGGAGGCGAAGCCGGGGCAGTGGTCGGTGCCAGCCAGGTCATTGTCGATAGTCTTGGGCACACCCATTACACGGCACTCATAGCCAACCTTGTTCATATACTTGGAAATCTTGTTGCAGGTGTCCATGGAGTCGTTGCCGCCGTTGTAGAAGAAGTAACGCACATTGTACTTCTTGAAGATCTCCAGAATCCGCTTGTAGTCGGTGTCGTCCACATCGGGATCGGCAATCTTGTAGCGGCAGGAGCCCAGGGCGGAAGAGGGAGTGTGGAGCATGTTGGCCAGCTCAGCGGGATCTTCCTCATCCATGATCATCAGCTGGTCGTTCAGCACACCCTTGATGCCGTGGAATGCACCGTACACCTTGGTGATGTTCTCATTTTCCAGAGCGGTCTTGATGACGCCGTAAGCAGAGCAGTTGATGACGGAAGAAGGACCGCCGGACTGACCAATGATTACAGAGCCAACCAGAGTTTTTTCGGACATAAATTGGTACCTCCATAAATATATTATCCATTTTGGTAAAGACAAGGCTCTAAGAGCCCGGTTTTCTCCATTATAGCACGCTTCTTCTCCAATAGCAAATATTTTTATTGAAAAGCGAAAAATATGTGGTATAATGGACTCATAAGAATGCGGGCTTGCCCGCTATTTAAGAAAGGATTGATTCCAATGGCTCTTGTAACTACAACCGAAATGTTCAAGAAGGCTTACGACGGCGGCTACGCCATCGGCGCTTTCAACGTGAACAACATGGAAATCGTTCAGGCTATCACCGAGGCCTGCCGGGAGGAGAAGGCTCCTGTGATCCTGCAGGTGTCCAAGGGTGCCCGTGCCTACGCCAACCACACCTACCTGGTAAAGCTGGTTGAGGCTGCTGTGATTGAGTGCCCCGAGATCCCCATCGCTCTGCACCTGGACCACGGCGACAGCTTCGAGACCTGCAAGTCCTGCATCGACGGTGGCTTCACCTCCGTTATGATCGACGCTTCCTCCAAGCCCTTCGCTGAGAACATCGAGATCACCAAGAAGGTGGTTGAGTACGCTCACGACCACGGTGTTGTGGTTGAGGCTGAGCTGGGTGCTCTGGCTGGCGTTGAGGACGAAGTGAACGTTTCCGCTGAGAACTCCCACTACACCCGTCCCGAGGAAGTGGAAGAGTTCGTTGCCAAGACCGGCTGTGACTCTCTGGCCATTGCCATCGGCACCAGCCACGGCGCTTACAAGTTCAAGCCCGGCACCAACCCCCAGCTGCGCTTCGACATCCTGGAGGAAGTCATCAAGAAGCTGCCCGGCTTCCCCATCGTGCTCCATGGCTCTTCTTCCGTGCCTCAGGAGTATGTGGAGATGGTGAACACCTACGGCGGCAAGATGCCCGGCGCCATCGGCGTGCCCGAGGATCAGCTGCGTCACGCTGCTGAGCTGGCCGTCTGCAAGATCAACATCGACTCCGACCTGCGTCTGGCTATGACCGGCACCATCCGTAAGTTCTTCGCCGAGCATCCCGACAAGTTCGACCCCCGCGAGTACCTGAAGCCCGCCCGTGCCAACATCAAGGAACTGGTTCGCCACAAGCTGGTGGACGTTCTGGGCTGCGCCGGCAAGGCCTAATCAGAAATCCAGTCAATCCATTTTTGGCTCCCGCTTCGGCGGGAGCCTTTTTTTACCCCTTGTAAACCTGAGAAAAATGTGATAAAATGAATTGATTTTAAGTAATTTTACCATTTTAGGAGGGTGCTATGTTTCTGAGTGTCCCCATTTAGAAGCCTCCGGCAACCAGATAGTACTTATATTTGATTTATGGAGGTATATTATGTCTACTTTACAAGAAGAAATCAGCCGCCGCCGGACCTTTGCCATCATCTCCCACCCCGACGCCGGTAAAACCACCTTAACGGAAAAATTCCTGCTGTACGGCGGCGCCATTGCCCAGGCCGGTGTGGTCAAGGGCAAGAAGAATTCCCGGGCCGCCACCTCCGACTGGATGGAGATTGAAAAGCAGCGTGGTATCTCCGTCACCAGCTCTGTCATGCAGTTCCAGTACGAGGGCTACTGCATCAACATCCTGGACACCCCCGGTCACCAGGACTTCTCCGAGGATACCTACCGTACCCTCATGGCTGCGGATGCCGCTGTCATGGTGATTGACGGTGCCAAGGGCGTGGAGCCCCAGACCCGGAAGCTGTTCAAGGTCTGCGCCATGCGCCACATCCCCATTTTCACCTTCATCAACAAGATGGACCGGGAGACCCGGGACCCCTTCGACCTGCTGGACGAGGTGGAGCGGGAGCTGGGGATTGAGACCTACGCCATGAACTGGCCCATCGGCTGCGGCAAAGATTTCCAGGGCGTTTACGACCGGGAGAACGGTCAGCTGCTGTTCTTCTCCGGCGTCTCCGGCAAGAACCGGGCAGGCAAGCAGGAAGTTGACCTGTACGCCCCCCAGGTAGCCGTGCTTCTGGACAGCGAAAGCAAGCACCAGCAGCTCATTGAGGATGTGGAGCTTCTGTCTGCCGGACGGGAGATGGATATGGAAGCTGTCCGGTGCGGACAGCTCAGCCCCGTGTTCTTCGGCTCCGCCCTCACCAACTTCGGCATTGAGCCTTTCCTGGAGTCCTTCCTGAAGCTCACCCCGCCCCCTCTGTCCCGGACGGCAGACTGCGGCGTGGTGGATGCCTTCTCCCCGGACTTCTCCGCCTTCGTTTTCAAGATTCAGGCCAACATGAACAAGGCCCACCGGGACCGGCTGGCCTTTATGCGGATTTGCTCCGGCAAGTTCCAGCGGGACGCAGAATACTACCATATGCAAAGCGGCCGGAAGATGCGTCTGTCCCAGCCCCAGCAGCTGATGGCTGCGGAGCGGGAAATCGTGGAGGAGGCCTACGCCGGAGACGTGATCGGCGTCTTTGACCCGGGCATCTTCTCCATCGGAGACACCATCACCGTCCCCTCCAAAAAGTTCCTCTACTCCGGCATTCCCACCTTCGCCCCGGAGCATTTCTGCCGGGTGTCCGCCAAGGACTCCATGAAGCGGAAGCAGTTTGTAAAGGGCACGGAGCAGATTGCCCAGGAAGGTGCCATTCAGATTTTCAAGGTCCCCAACTCCGGTATGGAGGAAGTGATCGTGGGCGTGGTGGGCACACTGCAGTTCGATGTGTTCCAGTTCCGCATGAAGTCGGAATATGGCGTGGACCTGCGGATGGAGAGCCTGCCCTACGAGGAAATCCGCCTGATTGACAGCTATCCCGGAGATTTGCAGGATCTGAACCTGGGCTCCGATGCAGAGCTTCTGGAGGACTACCGGGGCAGAAATCTTCTGGTATTTTCCAGCTTCTGGGCCATTGACTTCACCTGCCGCCGGAATCCCGGCCTCCAGCTGAAGGAAATCGTGGTGGCCGAGGGCTAAGACAAGGAGTAACCTATGGACGCTTTTATCCAGTTTTTGGAGATTGCCGTATCCGTTCTGGCGGTTGTGGTTACGGTGATGTTCCTGTATCAACCCCTGTATCTTGTCATTCCCCTGCTGTTTCACAGGAAGAAGCCCCAGGGGGAGGCGCCCAAGCGGCGGTTTGCCATTCTCATCGCCGCCCGGAATGAGGAAGCGGTGCTTCCTCACCTGCTGGACAGCATCCAGGCCCAGGACTATCCGGAAGATTTGATTACCACCTATGTGGTAGCGGACAACTGCACCGACAAGACAGCAAAGCTGGCCCGGGAGCATGGGGCCGTGGTCTTTGAGCGGTTCAACAAGGTGCAGGTGGGCAAGGGCTATGCCCTGGACTACCTGCTGACCCAGCTGAAAGAGCAAAATCTTCTGGAAAATCACGATGCTTTCATGATTTTCGATGCGGACAACCTGCTGCTGCCCAACTACTTTACGGAGATGAACAAAACCTGTGCCCAGGGGTATGACGCCTTCTGCGGCTACCGGAATACCAAGAATTTCGGCACCAACTGGATTTCCGCCGGATACGGTATCTGGTATCTCCACGACTCCACCCACCTGAATCAGTCCCGGAGCATCATCGGCGCCAACTGCGCCGTCAACGGCACCGGCTTCGGCTTTACCCGGGAGCTTTTGGAGCGGATGGGAGGCTGGAAGTTCTTCACATTGACGGAGGACATCGAGTTCAGCGCCGTCAGCGCCGCCCGGGGCTACCGGATTGGCTACTGCCACGACGCCATTTTGTTTGACGAGCAGCCCACCACCTGGAAGCAGTCCTACCGCCAGCGGATTCGCTGGAGCCAGGGCGGTATTCAGGTGTCTTTCAAGCACTTCAAGGAGTTTTTCAAGGGCATGTCCCATCTGCGGACCCTTTACTCCTCCTTCGAGATGTTCACCCTGTCCTTCTGGGGCATGGCGGTGGGTGTCACCGCCGGTGTGCTGGGCCTTTTGCTGGTGTTCCTGGAGCTGGGCTTTGCGGCGCTGCTGGAAGCCTTCGGCATCGCCCTGCTGACCACCTATCTCACCACCGCCGGCATGGCTGCCCTGACGGTGGCAACGGAGTGGAAGCGGATTGCCGCTCCCACCCGGTGGAAGCTTTTGAGCATTCTGTGCTTCCCCATCTTCATGATCACCTGGGCTCCCATTGCGGTGCTGGCTGGCTTCTACAAGTTCCAGTGGACCCCCATCGACCACACCGCCGCTGTCTCCGTTACGGAGCTCACCGGCAACAAAAAATCCTGAAAAAAGGCGTACCCGATAATGGGTACGCCTTTTCTTACCTTTGGGGCGGCAGGCCCAGATATGCCTGCCAGAACTTCCTGTTGGTCAGCTCCCGGTAACGCTGCCGGAACTGATGGTTGGTTTTCTCATACTCTGCAGAAAGCCGCCGCTCCACCCTGTGGAGCCGTTTCAGGCAGTCTTTTGCCTGTTTGGCGTCCTTCTGGGCAACAAAGCCCCGTCCGGTTGCCTTGTCATAGTACAGAGCCTTTTCCGCCCGGTACACATTGATTTCCAGGTTCCCCAGCACCGGCACGGAAACCATGGGGACGGCAGAAGGGAGGAACGTGCCATTGACGGTGAGCCGCCGCATGACTTTGTGGAAAAAAGGCAGCTCCGTCTTTTTGGCGATGGATTTGCCATAGGATTCCTGGTCGAACAGCTGGGCCGTTTCCTCCGGGGACAGGAACGTTCCACCCTTTTTGAGGATTTCCTGATGCAAAGCCTGGGCATCGGTTTGTTTCAGCCAGTCCACCCCTTTCAGGAAGTCCTCCACGGCGTCCATAAGCAACTGGGCACTACGGTAGCGGTACATATATACCTCCTCCATCACCCGATTCTTCACGTAGGACCGGATTTCCTGCAAGGAAAAGGCCCGGTTGTGGATGGCGTTGGCAATGAGCTGATTTCGGAGAATGTAATATTCGGTATAGGCGGCGTATTTGTTCTCAAAGGGCTCATGCCAAATACAGATGCCGTTGAGCAGCAGAATATGCCGGGCGTTTCGCAGACCGTACTCCACATCGTCCCCCCGGACAAAGAAGGGCAGGGGCAGATTATCCTCCCTGGCAAGGGAAAGGGGCAGGCAGGTATACCACCAGGCGGTGTAGTCCACCGGCTCCTCCGCTTCACTTTCCAGACAGGCACCGGGCAGACTCACATCCAGCCCCTTTTTCCGGCTGATGAGCCAGCCCCGGTTCCACAGGGCACCGGACTCCACCAGGACGCTTTTTTTGTCCAGGCGCAGCATGGCTCCCCCCACTACCCCGTCCCGGTATTCCACCTTGGCTAGGCTCAGGAGGGTGTAGGTGCGCAGCAGTGCCTCCGGCTCCAGAAGCACATCGTCGTCCATCAGCAAGGCGTGGGTGATGTTCTCCTGCCGGGCTGCCTGCTGAATCTCCATCAGGCCCCGGGTAAAGCCCCCGGAGCCGCCGGCATTGGCATTGGGAAACAGTCGTACCCCCTCCGGCAGATCCTCTGGGGTCAAAGTGCGGCCGTTATCCACCACAAAAATGAGAAAATGGCCAAAGTCCGGGTCCCGGGTCATCCGCTCCCACAAAAGGCGGCAGTTTTCCTTCACATAGGCCTCCCGCCGGTAGGTGCAGATATCCAGGGCAATTTTCACCGGTCTTTGGGCCGGTGCGGCGCAGGTGTACCAGCCGCCGTAAAAGACGGAAGGTTCCAGTGCCGTGAGCCGGAAGTACACAATGCCCCGGGCCTTCTCCCAGGGGATGGGCAGGGTCTCCCAGCCGGTATCCGGGGTGAGAATTCCCTCTGCCAGCTTTTCCTCCCCGCCGTCTTTGTCCACCTTTGAGAACAGCGCATATTGAACTTTCCCCTGGAGGTGCAGCGTGAGGGTCACCTCCCGGACAACGGTATACTTTTTCCACTTGTCCGCCGAAAGCCCGTTAAAATAGGTGTCGGTGGTAAGAGACTCCCCGGCTTTCAGCCGGATTTGCCCGGAGTCTGTCATTTTGGAGGAGGTGAAAAAGTACATTCCTCCCTCCCCAGCGGTGGATGCCGTGGGGAACAGGATATTTTGCAGCTTCATCTCACACCTCCTTGTTTCTTTCCAGCCGCTCCCGGCTGTAGGCCCCTGGGTTCACTTCCCGGAAGCCCCGCCAGACAGCGCTGCCTTTCACCACCGCCCTGAGCCACAGCCAGCCGGCCCAGGGAAGCTGTCCCCACTTCCGGCGGCACAGCCAGCCGGGGTTCAAATCCCGGTTCCCCGGGCCCCGGAGAAAAGGAGCCTTGCCTCTTAAGTAGTCCTCCATGGCTGCCAGGGCAGCGTAGGCATAGTCTGCCGGGGCATGGCGCCAGTAGTAGTACAGGGTTTTCATCCAGGACAGAAGCAGCTTGCCAAAGCCAGCCGCTCCCCGGATGCTGTTGACAATCATGGTGTTCCGCAGGTCATAGTAGGAAACCATGGGGCTGCGGCGGTGTTCCGCCGCTTGGTGCCACACCTGGATGCCGTTGAGCACCAGGGGCGGCTGCCCCCATCGCAGCCCATACTCCACATCGTCGCAGTGGAGAAAAAAGGGCAGGGGCAGATTCTCCCGGACAAAGGACATGGGGTAGCAGGCAAACCACCAGCCGCTGTACTCCCCCCGGGGCCCGTTCATATCCTGGAGATTTTCCCCCCGGGTCATGTCGGCACCGGGGGCGATATGGATGAGGTTTCCTCCGTTCCAGATCTCCGCCGCCGTCAGCTGCTCCTGCTTCCGGTCCAGGCGGAACATCCGCCCGGCTACCGCCGCCGGGTTTTGGGGCTTCCAGGCAGACAGCAGGGCATAGAGCCGGAGAAAGTTCTCGGGGCTTGCCCACACATCGTCGTCCATAAGCACCACATGGGTGATGCCCAAATTGGCGGAAATGCAGGCTTTCATCCCCCGGGCAAAGCCGCCGGAGCCGCCGGTGTTGGGGTTGGGAATCCGGTGAATGCCCTCCCGGGTATGCCCCTGCCAGGAGGAAGCATTGTCCACCACAAAGACCTGGAGCTTCCCGGCCAGGGGGGAATGGGCATCAAAAAAGGGGCTTCGCTCCAGCATGGAAAGATTCCGCTCCAAATCCTTCTCCCGGCGGTAGGTGCAGATTACCAGTCCCAGATGTACCAGCTGGTTTTTTTCCGCCTCCGCACCATAGGCACAGGAGCCCAGGGTACAGCCCCGGGAGATTACCCGGAAGTACAGCTGGCATTTGGGGCAGTCTGCCAGGGAAAAGCGCTGTTTTTCCCCGGGGGAGAGGGTAAAGTCCCACCGGGCCAGGAGCTCCTCTCCCCAGATTTCCAATTCCCCTGTCCCCTCCCCTTCCAGCTCCAGATACAGCCCACTCAGGTGGGTGTAGGTATCCCAGAATGCCAGGTCAAACAGGTTCATATAGGTATGGGTGGACAGAACGCTGCCGGAGGGCAGCGTGAGGCGGCCCTCCTGAAGCCGGGCCGGACCCTCCACCCGGTAGTACAGCTCCCTGGCTGCCCCTATCGGGTCGTCCCATATCACATTCTGTCGAATCATAGGCTTACTCCAAATTTGTCTGCACCGGCTCCAGGTCTCCCAGCTGCTGCAGCCACTTGGGATTTTCCATCACCATGTGCAAAGGTGCCAGGGCGTCATACCCGCTGATGGGGGGAAAATCCCCCATCCGTTCCAGATGGTAGTTTACGTAATCCAAGATACCCTGCTGAATCTCCTGAGCCTGCCGGGGGTTCCGGGGCTGGGAGAATTGGGGTTCACAGCCGAAACCCCGGAAGCTGCCCTGGGGAGCCCCCAGAATCAGCTCCACCACCAGGTTATCCCCCCGATTGGGGTTGTGGGCGCTCCACAAATCCCGGTTGTGGCCGGAGGAAAAGCAGTAGCTTACCAGCTTGCCTGTGGCCAGCATGGTCTCCGCCGCCTCCGGCTCCTGGCTGAATGGGGTGTTGGTACCTGCAATCAGGCCGGTGATGGGGCAGTTCAGTCCCCACACCCGGTTCACCAGGTAGTCAAGACCGATGGCACCGCTGCCAGCCCAGCCCACATCCACCGCCACGGCGGAGGATGCGCCCTGGAGGGCCTGGGAGAAATAGTCCTTTCCCGCCTGGAGCTGGGGCTCGTAGTGCTCCAGCACCTGCTGCCAATGGGCCTGGAGGTAAGACTGAACTTCCCGGGCTTCCCGGGGTGTCAAAATGGTTTCTTTCTCCCATCCTGCATGGGACAGGAAGGGCGGCAGCATATCCCCAAGTTCCATGGCAGAAAACACCGCCTCCAGGGTGTAGCCCTGGTTCACCTTCTGGTGGAGGAAGCGGCGGAAATAGTCGTGAGGGAACCGGGCGGCGGTCATTTTTGTCCCCGCCAGCCGGGACCACCAGACATAGCGGCACCGGTCAGCCTCCTGGGGATACAAAAGCCCATACACCTTTTGGAGAATGTCCCCATCCCGGGCCAAAAAGAGAATTTTCTCAATGCCGTGGTCTACAACATATTGGTGAATCCACCGGCAGTAGCCCAGGCAGAAGATGCCCCCGTAGGCAAACCCCAGCTCGTAGGCATGGGAGTAGGCGGCAAGGCCGTTGTGGAGCCAGGCGTTTACCAGTCCCTGCCAGACAGAGCCGGTGATGGGGGACATATTCTCCCACCGCCAGGGCCGTCCGGCGGCGTTCACATTGGGATAAGGGAAGGGGGTGAAGCCTTGCTCCTTTGCCTGTCGGCCGTCGGAATGGGGGTTGTCCCCCACCTGGGCATAGCGCAGCCCCTCCCCCAGGGTCTTTTTCACCACCCGGTACAGGCCTCCGTCGCTTTTGGAGCAGCCATGCTCACAGGATACAAAGCACCGGGAAAAGGCTCCATAGCCGCAGGCGGTGAGAAGTTCCTGAATCTGGGCGGCACTTGCATACATATCGGAAATCAGGACGGTAGTGACCCCCAGCTTTTCCAGTTCCCGGGTAAGGGAGAGCATATAGGGGTTGGGGAAGCAGTATTGCTTTTCCAGCTCCCACTCCCGGCGCTCCCCCTCCCGGGCGGGGATGCCCGTGAGCAGCTCCACCTGCTGCCAGATTTCCGGAAGGGTCACCTCGGCGGTACCAGCGGTCTTTTTCTTCTCCCGCCGGGCCAGTTCCTCCCCCCGAATCCGCAGTCTTGCCAGATTGGGATAGGCGAAAGCCCCTTCCAGCTGCCAGAACAGGTGGGTGGGGCGGGCGAAGGGGCGGAAAATCAGGGTATCGAACACATCGAAACAAACCACGTCATAGACCGCCAGCTCCCCAGCCCGCACTTCCGGCCGGGGAAGCCGGGCGGTCTGGGACTCGCTGGGCCCCAGGGGGAGCTTCTTGCCCCCGGAAAGGGCGCAGGTTTTCCCCCGGGTGAGGCCATAGCGCAGATTCAGCCCCAATAGATAAAACCACGCCCCAAACCGCCCAGAGCCGGAATGGCTCTGGGCATAGGCCTGGTAGCGTGCAGTAATCCGGGAATCCCGATTCACCAGAAGATCATATAGGTTTTCTTTCAAGTTTCTTGACATAGCTTCAACCCATTCTCTGTATCTTTGTCCAGATGTTGCAAGCTGGACAGCGTTGCCTACAAACGGGATGGTAGCACCGCATTCTCAACTTCAACCTTATGATTTTACCGATTCTGCATATTCTTCTGATATTGTGCGATCTTTTCTTCTAAGGCTTTTACCTGCAACAGTAAGTCGTCCAACATTTTTCCCATCATCTCATTATCCTGTTTTCCGGGAATAGCTTTTGTCGCTTC
>DVFK01000060.1 GCA_018713285.1 Candidatus Faecousia excrementigallinarum | reverse complement strand
GAGCAGCGGACGGACACGTCCACATCCAGGCCGATTTTGGAGTCCACCACCCGGAAGGGGATGGGGTTGGGGGTGCCGAACTTGTTGTCCAGCAGCTCCTTGGTGTTGATGTAGTACACCCGCTGATCCTTGCCGGTGTCGCCGCCGTAGGTAAACCGCTTCCCGATGGTTCGGAAGGTATCAAGAATCCCCTTTCCCAGGCTGCCGGAGAAGATGGAGGGCTCGGTGGAGGTGTCGTATGTAAATTCCCCGGGCTCGGCGCAGACCTCCACGATCTTGCCCTGCTCCACAATGAGCATACACTGACCGTCCGCCACGGCAATGCCGGAGCCATTGGAGATAATATTGTCGCTTCCCCGGGTGTTGGAGGAGCGGCCACTGGTGCGCTTGACACCCTTGGTCACCAAAAGCTCCTTGGGCATAGCCTCACAGTAGAAAAACTCCTTCCACTGGTCTGCCAGGGTGCCGCCCAAGGCTCCCATGCCTGCTTTGATAAGTCCCATAATTCTGTCTCCTTTCCTTTTGGCCTATCCCATTTCCAGGGCCGTCCAAACATCATAAATACTGTCATAGACGAAGAGGATTCCGTCCCCCACGGCGTAATAGGTCTCCCGGGCGAAATCCCCGTCCAGCTGGGTGCCCAGGACAAAAACCAGGCAGCTTTGCCCCTCTATCCACTGGCTCTGCCCGGTGTGCATCAGGGTCAGGCCCAGCTCAATCCCCTCCTGAATTTCCGGGGCGGTCAGCAGCAGGGCCATGGCCTCCGCCACCGAGGGGGCGTCGCCCTCCTCATAAGCAGAAAAATCGTACACCCCCGGCAGGGCAGCCAGATGACCGTCCTTCAGGGAGACAGAGGGGCGAAACTCCAGAATGTCAGTACCCCCGAACAGGGAGACCAGCACATTGGAAAAGACCTCGCTTTCGTTGCACCGCAGAAGAAGAATCTGCCCCGGCTCCCCGTCAAAAAGCAGGGTATCCCGATCGTCGGTGTATTCCCCTTCCAGGGAAATCCCGGAGGGGTGGACCTGGAGGGACTGGGTTTCCCTGCCGGGAATCAGGGCATACAGCTCCTGTCCCGGAGCCAACACCACCGGCGCCTGGGTGAGGAAGGGGTATTTCTCTGCCAGAGGACCCTGAGCCACAAAGGCCTCCACCTCAGCCTGGGTGCTGTCGTAGCCCACATAGCCCAGAAAGGCGAGGCCTGCCTCACATTGGGCACCGGCAATTTCCTGCCGGAGCAGGGTCAGAGCATCCGCCTCCGGCTCTGTGGGCGGGGTGGAGGTCTGCTCCCCTGTGGAGGGGACGGTGGGGGCTGTGGTCTGGGGCGGCACCTGGGTGGGGGCGGTGGTTTCCGGGGGGAGGGAGGTTTCCTGCTCCGGCCCTTTCCTGCATCCGGCGAAGAGACCGACCGCCAGCAGTCCTGCCAGGAATAAAGCGGAAATACGTTTCATAGGGATTCACTCCTTCTTTTTTGGGATTGCTTTCCGAAAAACGGCGATTATGCCATCGCCGCCTTTCGGAAAGGGGCTTTTTCAAGCCCTTTCCAAAGGAAGGGGGGCGGGGCGGTGGGGGCCTGTGCCCCGCCCGGGAGGGTTATCTCATGTGGATGTTTCTTTTTCTGCCAAGGAGAACGGTGCAGATGCCGGCGGTGCTGCTGATCAGGATCAGGGCCGTCCACAGGAGGGGCTGACCGCCGTCACCGGTGGGAGGAATCACAATCTCCTCCGTGGTGGGGACGGTGGTGGGCTCGGCAGTGGGTTCGGTGGTGGGGTCGGTCTCCGGCTCTGTGGGCTTCTGGGCGTTGTAGAGGTTGGTAAAGACGATCTGATTCTGGGGATTGTTGTAGTCCGGCTCTCCTTCCTCGTTCAGGAGCAGAATCCGCCATTCCACTTCGGCGGGGAGGTCTATGAAATAGGGCATGACATAATAGATTGTGCTGTCATAGGTCCAGCCCTGGGCATCTTCCTTCACCTGATAGAAGAGTAAGCCCTCCTCCAGGATACGCAGCTGAGATTCGGGGATCGTAAAGACAAAGCTGCCTTCGTAGGTCTTTTCTCCGTTGGTCTCCACCGAATCCTTTGTGACGGTCAGCTCCACAGAATCGATGAATTCACCGGCAACGAACCGGAAGGTCTCCGGCCCCGGGTCCAGCTCACCGGTCTTTTCCACCGTGAGGAGGAAGGGCAGGGTGACGGTGACGATGGTGTCCACAGGCTCCTCCTGAATCACATAGCCGCATTCTGCGCAAACCAGGGGATAGACCTCCGGATCTTCCGGGTAGTGGAACCGAATTTCGTCGTGGTGCTCCGGATTGCGGATGCAGGTGTGGGCGTGGCCGTAGTCGTCCACATAGCCCCACTGGGTGGTGTCGTAGTCGTGATCCTGGTTGCATTCGATGTAGGGAATGTCATCCAGAGGGCTGCCGGCCAGATCAAAGGGCATACCGCAGTCCGCACAGAGCATATGGGCCTCCCAACCCCTTTCCGTGCAGTTGGGCTCCTGATGGGCAACGGGGTTTTTCCGTTCGTGTGTGCATTCTGTGGGCTCTGCCAGGGCAGGCAGGGCCAGGGCCAGAATCAGCACCAGCACCAGCGCCAGAAATGGAATCCGTTTCTTCATAACTAAGTTCCTCCTTTTATTGGATGTCTCCGGGGGCAGGCCCCGTTTCTGATTTTGAAACCGGTATCCCGGTGCTCACACAAGCTGCCGGGGGAAAAGACGGACTGGAATTTTTGGGGGAGAAATCCTCCGCCGCCATTGATTGCATCTCTGGGGTATGGTATAATGAAAGAACTCGGGGCGGCGCTCCGGACTTCGTTGGCCCGCAGTCGGAGCGCATTTCTGCAAAAATATTTTTGCAGAAATGGGTACCCCTTTCAATTTCCAGGAAACGGCAAGCGCCTATACCCTCCTTAAACCGCACTTGCAAGTAAATTATACAGGCGGCCGCCTGTTTGCGCCCCGTCAAAACACCCCGAATTGATAGGTTGGACGGAAATATTTTTGTTTCCACCCCTCTTTTTGGAGCTTTTGACAGGGCGCCGGACTGGCGGCCCGGGGTGGTGATCCCACCCGGGAGGTTGTTATGAAAAAAATGCTATCCTTGTTTCTTGCCTGGCTGATGCTGTGGACTGGCCTTGCCGGCTGCTGCGAGCAAGGCCAACTCAGCCCCAACGCCCCGGTTACCCTGACCATGTGGCATGTGTACGGTGAGCAGGCGGACTCTCCCATGAATAGGCTGATTGAAGAATTTAATAAAACGGTGGGGGCGGAGAAGGGCATTATCATAAATGTTACAATGATGTCCAACGCCTCTCAGATTGGACAGAAGCTCCTGGACGCCCAAAACGAGGTACCGGGGGTTCCTGCCATGCCGGATTTATTTTTCTGTCACAGCAGCAATGCACAGGAGCTTGGCGTTTCAAACCTGGTGAATTGGAATGACTTGTTTACCCGGGAGGAATTGAGCAACTATGTGGCTGATTTCCTGGAGGACGGCAAAGTCGGAGACACCCTTGCGGTTTTCCCTGTTTCCAAGTCCACTCATGTTCTGTATGTCGCAGGCGTGCAGTTTGAACGGTTCGCCCGGGATATGAAGGTGTCCTATGAGGATCTGTCCACTTGGGAAGGCTTCTTCGCCGTGGCGGAAAAGTATCATGCCTGGTCGGGGGGAAAGCCCTTTTGCGCATTGGACTATCCACTCCGCTGTGTTGAGCTGAACGCCCTTTCAAACGGCGCAGAGAACTTCTACACCCAGGAGGGTTGGTACAACTTTCAAAACCCTGTTTTCAAGGAGTCGTGGATGGAATTTGCCCGGGCGATTTCCAAGGGACACATTGTTGTGTCCGACCTTTATTCCAATACGATGGTTATGACGGGCGAGGTGATCTCCGGTATCGGTTCCAGTGCCTCCATTCTTTATTACAATGACGTGGTGACATATCCGGATAACACAACGGAGCCGATGAATTTGCAGGTTTTGCCGCTTCCGCGGACAGAGGGCAAGGATTTGCTTTCCACTCTGGCCGGCGTCGGTCTTTGCGCCTACAAAACAACGGAGCAGAAAGCGGAGGCGGCTGCCGTGTTTGCCCGCTATATCACGGAGGAGGAGCGCAATCTTGCCTTTGTGGCCTCTACAGGCTATATGCCTGTAAACAAAGGTTCTTTTGACAGGATCAAAGATCACGTTTTTGAGAGCGATGCCTACAGGAATCTTTATACGACCCTTCTTGAGGTGAACGAAACAGCAGTCACTGTGAGAGAACCTGCCTTTGCCGGATATTATCCAAAAGTTTATGCTTTGTACGACGGACTCCGGCAGCTGCAGCCTAACCTTGCGGAGAGATATGCAAAAGGGGAGGATGCGGAAAAGCTGGCTGCTGAAACCTGGGAATGGTTTCGCTCTATTGAGTAAGGCGGCGATGGTATGAAATTGTTACCTGGATTTGCAGGCAAAAGATCCTCCATGAGACGAAAGCTCTTTGCATACATGTTTCTCCTTGCAACCCTGGTTCTGACCCTGTTGCTGTCCGGATTGGTATTGTTGGGACAATTTACAGGGACAAAGCAAAAGACATATGAAACATTGGATTTTCAGGCGGAGGTGTTTTCCAGGCAAATTCAAGCACATGTGGAAGACCTGGCCGTCATGGGAATTCATCTGTCTGCCGATACCACCAAGGCGATTGAAAGGTTTCTGACAGAAAATCACATGGTGTTTTCGCAGATTAATGATTCGGAGGAGCGGGTTGAGGGGATTCAGCGGACGGTTTTTGGCATACTCAAGCAAAAACTTCTGGAAGCCAACTGCTCAGGGGCTTTCATTGTTCTGAATGCAACGGTCAATTCAGCTGCGGAGGATGCAGCACACTCTCGTACGGGGCTATATCTCCAGCGCAGCTCTCTGGACTACTCGGATAACAGTATTTTGCTTTATCGGGGCCTTTCGGAGCTTGGCAAGGAACAAAAAGCTATGCCCCACAGGAAATGGCGGCTGGAGTTCAATACCCACCTGTTTCCCGATTACGCCCGGCTCATGGACTGCTGTGAGCTGCCTTTGGCCCGGGCCTATCGTATTTCCAATATATTTACTCTTCCGGGGACATCGGAAAGAGCGATGTTAATGACACTCCCGATCATCGGCAGTGACGGATTGGTTTACGGACTGTGTGGGTTTGAAATCAGCGAGAGCTACTTCCGGCACATATTCAGTCAACCGTCCAAGCTGGAGCACGCCCTGTTTGTGATGAACAAAGGCTGCGAAGGCATCATCAATCATGCAGACAGCTTCAGCTGCGGCATAACAGATGGGTATTATTTATCCCCCGATGGGGCGTATAAGGCTTCCACTTTCGGTAGTGGCTTGACATTATTCCGGGGAGGAACCTCCTCTTATATTGGTGTGACCAAGGAGGTGAGCCTGTGTAAAAACGGCGACAGCTTTTTTGTAACAGCGCTTGTCCCCAGGCAAGACTATGACAGATGGATATTAGAGGATATCATACGTGCGGTATTACTGATTCTGCTGCTTTTCACAGCGACGGTGGGGTGCAGTTATTTCTTTACACGCAGGTATCTCTCCCCCATCAAAAGGGGATTGGAGCGGCTCAAACAAAAAGAATACGACAGCTATTCAGGCGTTTCGGAAATAGACGACCTGTTCGCCTTCCTGGCTCAGCAGGATCGGCTCAACGAGGAAACCGTTGACGCCATGCGCCGGGAAAACGCCAATATGCAGATCTCGCTGGAGGAGATGCAGACCGCCCACAGCGAAACCGTCCGGCAGGTAGAAAGGCTTGCCTACTCCCGGAAGGATGAGGTGGACCCCGATGACTATGAGGACTTCAAAAACGGCCTGAAATTCCTGACGGAACGGGAGCGGGAGATTCTGGACCTGTACATTGCCGGAAAAACCGTAAAGGACATTGTGGAGCTTACCGGCCTGAAGGAAACCACCGTCCGGTTCCACAACCGGAACATCTATACCAAGCTGGGGGTTCACTCCCTGAAGCAGCTTCTGCGCTTCTGCACGATTTTGCAGCAGGAGGAAGGGAACCGGGGCAGGGCTAAGACAACAGAATGACCGGCAAAAGAGATAGGGAACGGAAAAGCATATAGAAAAACAAGGGACTGGTGCGAAAGGGGAATTTTGCACCAGTCCCTTGTTTCCTGTTATGTTTTCATCCGGGTGCCAGCCAGGTACGCGGAAAGCCTGCTTCACTTTCACAAACGGCCTCTATGTACCCCGGCAGTTATTTGCTGTACCGGCTTTCACGCCCCTTTTCGCTGAATAATCCCATCATAGTTTGACTGCAGAGTGCCGTAAATGTAAAACCAAAAGCAGGAGAAGCTCAGATGTTTCAAGGCTTTTTGTTCCGGATTAATACGCTTCCCAGACGGACGAATATTCCCGGGAATTTGGGACCATCGTGGACTGCCGCTTCCTTGAGGAGAACCAACTGTATATCTGCCAGTCCAGGGGACTGCACGAAATGCAGTACATCCGGAACACAGAAACCCTCATCCTGGAAGAAACCGTCCCGAACTGAAACCACCCGGCCGGGGAGCCTGCTACCCCGGCTCCGTCCATTCCCTTTCGCCGTTCCCGTCAGCGAATATGGACCAATTGACAATGAGTAAAACAACAGCCCATCGATCACGCTGACCGATGGGCTGTGCCATATTTGTTCAATGATTCCAATTGTTGACGTTCTGATGCGATACATGGCTCAGGTTGTTGATCTTCGTACAGCATTCGTTTTCAGGAAATTATCTGTCGTGATGAACCCGCTTCCCGAATGTTGATCCCTATACTTCGCACCAATTCCGCACCAATCTGCCATGAAAGTATAGGAAGATACATGGATTTATGGGATGGAAAAGTTTTAAAATATGGGAAATATTGAGGTGTATGAAGGAATATTGAGATATGAA
>DVFK01000059.1 GCA_018713285.1 Candidatus Faecousia excrementigallinarum | reverse complement strand
TCTTGTTTTTGGCTATTTTTTCTTTGGAACGGTAGACCTGCGTTCCAGAATGTTGGAGGTAGTGACATAGGTCTGGACCTGCATATTTGGGTTGCGGATCATGTCCACAAGAAATTTACCAGCCTGACTGCCCATATCCCGCACATTGATATCCACCACCGTCAAGGGCGGGTCTATCATCCGGGAGAATGGGTAGTCGTCAAAAGTCAGAACGCCCATATCCTCTGGAATCTTCAAACCCCGGCTGTGGAGGGTTTCCACACAGCCCAGAGCAATATAGTTATTGGCGCAAATAATGGCATCCGGCAATGGTTCATGGTCCAAAAGCTTTGCCGTCATTCCCATGCCGTCCGCCCGGGTGGAATCTCCCAACCAGATATACCGTTCTTCCAGAGGAAATCCGGCACTTTGCAGCTCCTGCTTCACCCCCTGGAGCCGGAGAGAGGAACCCAGGTCATAATACTGTCCGCCGATAAAAGCAATTTTACGGTATCCCTTCCCCAGAAGATAGGATGCCGCAATGGTGCCAGAATACACATTGTTGTTGTCAATCCAGCACACCTGGCTTTCAAAATTCGGCATTCCCAGCACAATGTGGGGAAAACGCAATTTGGTCAGAAGTCCGGACAGAGGATGGCTCATGACAGAAACATGGATGGCCAAAGCATCTGCACTGCGTCGGGAGATAATTTCCTCCGCAGCCTCACAGGCGTCTGCCACATCCACTCCCCGCAGGTGCAGATGGTAGCCTTTTGCTCTGAGTGTTTCCTCCATCCCGGCCACAATCTCAAACATGTGTGGATTCTGGAATGCGGTATTGGGAGACAGGCTGGTCAGCACCGTGACGATCTTCGTAGTGCCTTTGGCAATACTCTGGGCACTGGCGCTGGGATAGTAGTTCAGCTCCTTCATCACCTTTCGCACCCGCTGAGCCGTCTCCTCTGAAATACTGTAATGGCCGTTCAGAACCTTGGACACCGTGGAAACGGAGGTCCCGGCGGCTTTAGCCACATCCTTAATGGTCGCACCCATGGCAAGCCCTCCTTTTTCTTTCACTATAAGGCATTGCCCCCGGCTTCGTCAACAAAAATTCCAAAACCGAAACCACCTAAACGGTGATCTGTAAGGCCCTCCCCCCAGTTGAGTTGTCCCAAGCCCGCTGGCAGTTTTGCTGGGGAATCCCCGGCGTTGAGACACACCGTAACCTTCTCCCCTTTCCACACCCTGCTGTAAATCAGCAGACCGGAGCCCGGTTCTGCCGAAATCACCCGGAAGTTTCCACGACGCAGAGGCGTCTGCTCCCGGCGAAGGGCGATGGCTCTGCGGAAAAACGCCAACAGATCCTCCCTGCCGCCATCCCAAGGCATGGGACGGCGGTATTCTTCCTCTGTCACGCCATCCATGCCCAGCTCATCGCCGTAGAAGATGGTGGGCATTCCTACAAAGGTCATCATAAACAGAATCGCCAGTTTATATTTCCCCAGGTGACCGCCGCACAGGGACAAAAACCGACTCACATCATGACTGTCCAGCAGATTCAGCTGAGCAGGAACCATTTGTACCCGGTAGCGCATAAGCATCTGGGTAAGTCGTCCGGCAAAATCAGCCCCATCGATAGCATTTTCTGCGAAAAACAGATTGCAATGCTTCCGGAAATCATAGTTCATGGAGGAATCGAACATATCTCCCTGGAGCCAATGGCCAGCACTTTCCCAGACCTCGCCAATCAGCAAAGCCTCCGGATTTGCCGTCTTCACCGTTTTCCGGAAGGCACGCCAGAAGCCGTCGTCCACCTCGCTGGCTACATCCAAGCGCCAGCCGTCAATATGGAACTCCTCTACCCAGTATCGGCCCACCCGGCACAGGTAATCCTGTACTTCCGGATTGGCAGTATTGAGCTTGGGCATCATCCGCTCATAGGCAAAGCAGGCATAGGTGGGATAATCCTCCGGACTTTCCGGTCGTACCACCGGAAAGTCCAGGTGGTAGAACCAGTCCCGATATTGGGACCGCTCCTGGTTCTTCACCACATCTGCAAAGGCAAAGAAGTTCCAGCCGCAATGGTTGAATACCCCGTCAATGATAATGCGGATTCCGTTGGCATGAAGAATGTTCACCAGCTTCCGGAAGGCCTCATCCCCGCCAAATACCGGGTCCACATGGAAATAGTCCACCAAATCGTACTTGTGGTACTCCCCGGCTGCAAAAATGGGGTTGAGGTAGACGCAGTTGACCCCCAGAGCCTTGAGATAATCCACATTGTCTCCAATGCCTCCCAGGGTTCCGCCCAGTCTGCCCCTAAGGGTGTTGCCCTCATATTCTACCTGCTGGGGTTTTTGGGAAATGTACCGGTGGCCGGTGGCGAAGCTGTCGGGAAAGATATTATATACCACCGCATCCTTCACCCAGTCCGGTACTCTGGCAATGTCTGCCCGGTGATTGAAGGGCAGCTTGAAATACTGGGATCGGTCATCTACCAGCTCCTTGGTAAACACATCGCCGTAATACAAGAGGGTTTCTACTCCGTCCTGCATTTCAAAATAGTAATACACCCGGTTATAGGGGCTATCCACTATCACCTGCCAGTAATCGTGGTAAAGGTCCTCCCCTACCCGTTCCATAGGCACCGGGGTAAAAATGATAGGGGTCACCCGACAGGCTGTATCTCCATAATAGAGGGTCACCTGCTTCAAATCCCCCCGGGCACACCGCAGACGGTAGACAATATGTCCCTCGTCCAATCCGTGACAGTACTGGGACATTGGGATATGCAAAATTGCATCCAATTTCATCCCTTCACACCTCCTGCTGTCAGACCGGAGGTCATGTACTTCTGGCACTTGAAGAAAATAATCAGAACCGGAATAGATACGGTAATGGATGCAGCGGCAAACACAGGCCAGCTGCCGCTCATCTCAGTAGCCTGTAAAGCATTCAGTCCTGCCGCCAGGGTGTACTTACTCTCTCCAGTCATAAATGTGGTAGCATAGATGTACTCATTCCATACGTAAATCAGCACTTGCAAAGCTGTGGTAATGATGCTGGGTCTAGCAAGAGGCATAACCATTTTCAGCACTACCTGCATGTCGCTGGCGCCGTCCATTCTGGCGGCTTCCTCAATCTCCGTAGGGATGGTGTCAAAGTAACCCTTTGTGTTCCACAGACTGAATACTGCCATGGTTCCGGTATAAACCAGAATCAGTCCTACCCGATGATTGACCAACCCCATGGGCCGAAGCAGCCGGTAAATGGCAAACATAGAAAGAATCGCCGGGAAGGAATTCAGAAGCACCAGGCATTTTAGAATTGCTTTTCTTCCGGGAAAGTTCCGCCGGGAAAATCGGTATGCCGCCGGCACTGCCACCAGCAGGGATAGAAACACCGTTACCGCTGCCAGTACCACTGTGTTCTTGAACCAGGTGAGAATATCCTCCCCAAAAAGCACTTCTCTATAGTTATCCAGGGTCAAATCCTTAGGAATGAAGGAAAAGTCCGAGCTCAGGAGACTGTTTTGTCCACTGAGGGAAACGGTGAGGGCGTACAAAATGGGAATGAGGGTAACAAAGCATAATCCTATGAAGAACACATTGAGGATCGTCAGCCCCACTCCTTCTTTCAATCGCTTTCTTGTCATCTGTTTCCCTCCTTCATCTGGTACCGGGCAGAGAAAATCAGCAGCAAGGCAAAGATAATCATGGAAATGGCAGAGCTGTATCCATAGTTGTTGGTGATGAAGGCGTTTTCATAGGCGTAAGTCAATATGGTGTGAAAACCCGAACCAGTTTTGGCGCCGGCCTGCTGGGTCAGCAGATACACCACATCAAACTGCTTAAAAGTGGTAAACACCGTGATGATCACCGCAGGAGAGATAATGGGCGTGATGGCCGGGAGGGTAATATACCGGGTCTTTTCCAGCCAGGTAGCCCCGTCCAACACCGCACTTTCAAAGTAGCTCCTATCAATGCTCTGCATGGCTCCGTCCATAATCATAATCATGAAAGGCAAAGCCAGCCACAGGTTTACCACCGTGCAGCACAAAAACGCTGATACATCGTTGCTGAGCCATCGCACTGCCTCCTGCCCCAGGCTCTCCATCCACTGATTCAAAAGGCCGAACTGGGTATTGAACATTCCCGTTTTCCAAAGAAGTATGGACACATACCCAGGCATAGCCCAGGGGAA
>DVFK01000058.1 GCA_018713285.1 Candidatus Faecousia excrementigallinarum | reverse complement strand
TTGGTGCCATCGAGCAGGGGTTGTGCCAGTACGGAATTCTCCCCATTGAAAACTCCACCGCCGGCTCTGTGAAGAAGGTTTACGACCTGATGATTCACCACAACTTCTCCATCGTGCGCACCTTCCGACTGAAAATTGACCACAATCTGCTGGCAAAGCCCGGTACAAAGCTCTCGGACATTCAGGAGATTTACTCCCATGAGCAGGCCATCAACCAGTGCAGCGATTTCCTCAAGAATATGCCCGGGGTGAAGATTATCCCCGTGGAGAACACCGCTGTGGCAGCTCAGATGGTGGCCCAGTCCCCGGACAATCACGCAGCCGCCATTTCCAGCAAGGCCTGCGAGGAAATCTATGGGCTGTGCAGCCTGGCAGACAGCATTCAGGACAAGGGCAACAACCGTACCCGCTTCATCTGCATCAGCAAGAATCTGGAAATCTACCCCGGTGCGGACAAGACCAGCATTATGATGGTGCTGCCCCACAAGCCCGGTGCTTTGTATAAGGTTCTGGCCCGGCTGTATGTGCTGGGAATCAATGTAATCAAGCTGGAATCCAGACCCATCCCCGACCGGGATTTCGAGTTCATGTTCTACTTTGATTTGGAGACCTCCATTTACTCCCAGGAGTTTGTGCAGCTCATGTGTGAGCTGGATGACCTGTGTGAGGAATTCAAGTATCTTGGCAGCTACTCCGAGGTGGTATGATGATTTGCGGTTTGCTGGGTGAAAAGCTGGGGCACAGCTACTCCCCCCGGATTCATAGTCTTTTGGGGGATTACACCTATACCCTGTTTGAAAAAAAGCCGGAGGAGTTGGAGGACTTCCTGAAAAACACGGATTTCTCCGGAATCAATGTAACCATCCCCTATAAGAAAGCCGTCATCCCCTACTGTAAGAAGCTAACCCCCACCGCCCAGAGGCTGGGTGCTGTGAACACCCTGGTTCGGGATGTTGCGGGGGATCTGATTGGGCATAACACGGATTACTCCGGCTTTACCTCCATGCTGGAAAAATCCGGTCTGTCGGTTGCCGGAAAAAAGGTGCTGGTTCTGGGCAGCGGAGGTGCCTCTGTCACCGCTCAGGCGGTACTGCAGGAGAAAGGGGCTCAGGTGGTAGTCATCTCTCGCCAGGGGCCGAACAACTATGAAAATCTTCAAAAACACCAGGATGCCCGGGTGATTGTCAATGCAACCCCTGTGGGAATGTATCCCAACACCGGCGTGGCTCCTGTGGATGTAGCCCTGTTTCCCCAGCTGGAAGGGGTGCTGGATCTCATCTACAATCCTGCCCGGACGCAGCTTCTGATGGATGCAGAGGCAAAGGGCTGCATCACAGAGAACGGTCTTTGG
The DNA here is from genome assembly GCA_018713285.1 of Candidatus Faecousia excrementigallinarum. GTDB lineage: Bacteria > Bacillota > Clostridia > Oscillospirales > Oscillospiraceae > Faecousia > Faecousia excrementigallinarum. The sequence continues at coordinate 18,655 of DVFK01000058.1, read as the reverse complement.
ATGCTGGTGGCCCAGGCGGTGGAAAGCGCCCAGTGGTTTATGCTGAAGGAAATTTCCAAGGAAACCATTGGACAGGTCTACCACCAGATCCGCCGCCCCATGGAGAACCTGATTCTCATTGGGATGCCCGGCTGCGGAAAATCCACGGTAGGAAAGCTCCTGGCCCAAAAGACCGGAAGAAAGTTCGTGGATGCGGATGTGGTTATCCGGGAGACTGCAGGGATGACCATTCCGGAAATCTTTGCCCAGGAGGGCGAGGATGGCTTCCGGAAGCGGGAGACCCAGGTTCTGGGAGAACTGGGAAAAGCCTCCGGGCTGGTGATTGCCACCGGCGGCGGCTGTGTCACCCGCGAGGAGAACTATCCCCTTCTCCATCAGAACGGCACCATCTATTTCCTCCAAAGGGAGATTGCTCACCTACCCACAGAAGGGCGGCCTCTGTCCCAGGCCGGGAATCTGGAGGAGATGTTCAATCATCGCAAGCCCTTGTATGAGGCCTTTGCAGACAAGATTGTGGACAACAACAAGACTTTGGAGGACACCCTTTCCCAGATTCTGACCCAGGAGGATATGGCATGAAAATTCTGGTACTGAACGGCCCCAATATCAATATGCTGGGTATCCGGGAGCCGGATATTTACGGCAAGCAGTCCTTCCGGGAGCTCCTGGCCATTTTGGTGGAGACCGGAAAGGCCCTGGGGGTCACGGTGGAGCAGTTTCAATCCAACCACGAAGGAGCCCTGGTGGATAAAATCCAGGCGGCCTACGGCTGTTTTGACGGCATTGTGATCAACCCCGCCGCCTATACCCACACCTCCGTGGCCATTCTGGATGCTCTGAAGGCGGTGGCAATCCCAGCGGTGGAGGTTCACATCTCTCAGGTGGACGCCAGAGAGCCGTTCCGGCAGGTTTCCTATGCCGGGATGGCCTGCGTGAAAACCATCCAGGGTCAAGGCCTGGACGGCTATCGCCAGGCGATTGCATATCTCAGAGAAAATTATGGCTAAAAAATCGCCCTGCTTCCAAAGAAGCGGGGCGATTTTTCAAAGCTGATGAAACCGGACCTGGCGGTTTTCAAAGGTGCAGACATGACCGAAGATATCCTTCAGGAGGCGGCAGGCATCCTGGGAATACTGGCCTACCCGGTCAGCGGAATGGGCATCGGAGCCGATGGTGACAATCTCCCCTCCCAGCTCCCGGAACCGGCGGAAATAGGGCTCGTCGGGAAGGAAGGCGCCGCAACGGTCCTTGCCGCTGGTGTTCAGCTCCAGACCCTTCCCCTTTTTTGCCAGTACCCGGAGGATTTCGTCCACCAGGGCACGGTGGTTGGCATAGAGCACAGGGAGACCGGAGACATTCCCCGGAGCCTTGCCGATGTAGGTCAGGTGAGCCAGCACATCATAGTCCTCCTGGCACTCCACGCAGGCAAGCGTAGTCTCCAGGTAAATCCGCTCTGCCTGCTCCTGGGTCTTGCCCTGCCAATAGGGGGCAAAGTACACATCCCGCCCCTCCACAAAGTGGATGGAGCCCAGGACAAAATCAAAATTACGCCGGGCCAGGTCCTTTTTCAGCTGGGCCTGGTTGTCGGTGGTCAGGCCGAACTCCATGCCCCGGCGGATTTTCACCCGGTCGTTTTTCAGATTGTCATAAGCTTTGTGGTAGTCCTCATTGGAAAAGGCCATCACATTGGCTGGGTTGCCGGGGTCATAGTCCACATGGTCCGTAAAGCAAATCTCCCGAAGTCCCGCAGCTTCCGCAGCAGCCAGTGCCTCCTGGGCAGACTGCTTTCCGTCAAAGGAAACCCGGGTATGGATATGGTAATCAAACATCTTCTCTCTCCTCCCAAAACTGGCGGAACGCCGTAGGCAGTGCCGCCCCCTTCTCAATCTCCTCCGGGGTCAGCCATATCCAGTCTCCGCCTTCCCCGGTCACCTCTGCGTAAAATCCCTGCATATTCCACTGAATATGGGTGAAAATATGCTTCTTTTCCACCTGCCGCCATACCTGCCGCAGTCCAAAGCCCAAATCCTCCAGGAATTTAACCTCCTGGGGTAGGGTCAGCTTTCCGGGTACATTGGGAAATTCCCAAAGACCTGCCAGCAGTCCCGTGGCACCACGGCGGCAAACGGCGTATTTTCCCTCCCGGCGGAGGATGAACACCGTCAGGTCCTCAGACCTTCGCTCCTTTTTGGGCAGGCGGACAGGAAGCTCCCGGGCCGTCCCCTCTATTCTTCCCCGGCAGAAGGTGGCGCAGGGGCAGCTGACGCAGTCCGGTTCCCGGTTGGGGCCGCAGACCGTGGCTCCCAGCTCCATGAGGGCCTGGGTAAAATCCCCTGCTTCCGCCGGGTAAATCCGCCGGAGCTTCTCCTCCACCGCCTTTTTACAGGCAGGCAAATCGATGGGGGTCGCATCATTTTCCAGCCGGGAGATCACCCGCAGCACATTGCCATCCACCGCCGGGGTGGGCAGATTGAAGGCGATGGAGCAGATGGCTCCGGCGGTATAGGGGCCGATGCCGGGAAGGGCACGGACCTTCTGGTAGTCTCCGGGCATCTGCCCGCCGTACTCGGCGCATAGCACCTGGGCGGCCTTTTGGAGATTTCGCACCCGGCTGTAATATCCCAAGCCCTCCCACAGCTTATACAGCTGCTCCCGGGGGGCGTTCGCCAGGGCTTCTATGGATGGCAGCGCCTCCAAAAAACGGGTATAGTAGCCCTTTACCGCCTCCACCCGGGTCTGCTGGAGCATAATTTCCGACAGCCACACATGGTAGGCCTGCCGGTCCTTCCGCCAGGGCAAATCCCGGCGGTTTTTTTCATACCAGGGCAGCAGAGCCTGGGGAAGCTGGGCAAGCCGGTTGTCCGCCATGGCTCTGCCTCCTTTCTTACTGAAGCCACACCAGGTTGGTGTCGGTCATAATATTGTCCATGCTGTAACACACCAGCACATCGGTGAAATTCTCCTCTGCGCAGAGCTGGGAGACGGGGTTCTTGTAATACCGCAAATCCACCAGCACCACTTCCTCATAGGACTCCGCCAGCAAAGTTCCCAGACAGTTGGAATAGGAATCCCGGATGACCAGAAGCTTTCCTTTCTCCTTGGCATCGGGGTTCACAATACGGACAGTGGAATGGTTGCCGTCCAGGAACACGGTGTACTTGTCCACTTCCTCCAGACGCTCCTTATAGAACACTCCCTGGTGAGGCTGGTCGTTCTCGCCGTTGGTGACGGTGATGTTGCTGCTTCCGTGCCACAGCTGGATATCCTCTCCCGGAGTCAGCCACAGGGCGCTTTCCGAGTAGGTAGAGCCCTGGAAGCCGGGGACGGTTTCCACGGTAAAGTCCTCTTTTGCCCGATAGTCCCTGCCCAGCAGCCGCATATAGGTCTCGTAGGCCAGGTAGGCCCCTTCCGTCGTCCAATGGTGGTCTGTACGGTAATACAAAGATGCCGGGTCCTCCTGAGCTTTGATGACGCCGGTCAGGTCAATGGTGCGCACATCCTCGCCGCACAGGTCATAGAGTCTTTGAATCAAATCCTCATCCTCATAGGGGTCAGAAAAACCCACAATGGAATCCTGAGCCGCCCATCCGGCTGAGGGTGCCAGCATGAGGTCCACCCGCCGCCCCAGCTTGTCCGCAAAGTTGTTGATTGCCTGCATATTCTGCTGGGCCTGCTCTTCATCCCAAACCACCGGAGCCTGAACCAGCCGGTTGCCCTCTGCCGCATATACATCCTTGGAAACCTGACGGCCGGTAAGCAAATCCACATAAGCGTTGAGACCAACAAAGAAGCTTCTGCCGGGAATATAGTCCGCCATATAGTTTTCCACATCGCTGCCGAATTTTCCGGAGGACAGGTTCTCCCAATTCAGCACCGGCGCATCCGACAGGTACCGCTTCTCCAGGGGGGAGAATTTTTCCTTGGGGAGCAGGAAAAACAGCAGGGACATCACGCCCAAAAAGCCGCAGAAGGCGGCAATCATCAGTTTTTCGTCAAATCGTGATTTCATTGTCCTGCCTCCTTAGAAACGGAAATAAATGAAGGGGTTGTAGCTCTGGGAAGCCAGGGCCGCCACGCACAATAGAAGCATGACCATGACCACCGCAACGGCCCCGTACCGGACCACCGCCTTGTCCCGGCGGCCGGAAACCAGCACCTTGGCCGCCGGAGTGGCCGCAAATATAGAGATAAGGAGCATGGGCGTAAAGGCCAGTACCAAGTTCATCCCGTGCACCGACGCGGCAGCCGGGGTAAAGAGCCTTCCAAAGAAGCCAAAGAGGCTGGAAAGGTTTTCAAAGTAGAACAGTACCCAGCCCAAAAGCACGGCAAAAATGGTATAAAGATGTCCAAAAATCCCGGGGGCTTTTTTCAGGAGCTTCAGCAGGAACAGCTTTTCCAAAATCAGGAGCACCGCATAATAAAGGCCCCAAAGAATAAAATTCCAGCTGGCCCCATGCCAGAAGCCGGTAAGGCCCCATACAATCAGAAGGTTCAAAATCTGCCGGGGCAGGCCCTTCCGGTTACCGCCCAAGGGAATATACACATATTCCCGGAACCAGGTGGAAAGAGAAATGTGCCACCGGCGCCAGAATTCGGTTACGCTGGCGCTGATGTAGGGGTAGTTGAAGTTCTCCAAAAACTCAAAACCAAACATCCGTCCCAGGCCTCGCGCCATGTCGGAATAGCCGGAAAAGTCAAAATAAATTTGCAGAGAGTAGGCAAGGATTCCCACCCAGGCTGTCAAAGTACCCCCTTCTGTCTGAAGAAGGTTCCAAAAATTGCCCATGGGATTTGCCAGCAACACCTTTTTCCCCAGCCCCAGGACGAACAGCTGCACGCCGGAAGCAAAGTCGTGAACATTCTCCCGGCGAACCTCCATCTGCTCCGCCACATCCTGATAGCGGACAATGGGGCCGGCAATCAGCTGGGGGAACAAGGTGACATAGGTACCGAAGGTCAGCGGATTTTTCTGAACAGGCGCATCGCTGCGGTACACATCGATCACATAGCTCATAGACTGGAACACATAAAAGGAAATGCCGATGGGCAGGGAGATTTCCGGGGCCTTGATCCCGCTTAAAAACGGCGCAATGGCCTGAAGCTGCCGGACAAAAAAGCCTGCATACTTGAAAAACCCCAGAATCACCAGATTGGCCACCACGCCCAGCACCAGAGGGAGCTTTCCGTTCTCCCCCGCTGTCTGCTTTTTGTGAATCCACAGGCCAAAGCCATAGTTCAGCAAAATGGTGGCGATCATCAAGAACAGATAGACCGGCTCTCCCCAGCCGTAGAACACCAAACTCCACAGCAGCAGCACCGGATTGCGCAGCCGCCGGGGGCTCACATAGTACAAAAGCAGCACCACCGGCAGAAACGCGAACAAAAATACATTACTGGAAAATAGCACCCGGTTTCCTCCTTACAGACGAAATGCGCCGAGCCGACATTGCCGATCCGGCGCATATTGGTTATCAGCCCTCAAGACCCGCCGCCGTGCGGAACTGCGCCGCCAGAGCGTCCACATCGGGCGATACAATCAGGGCCACATAGTTGCCCGTCCGAATAATCTCAGCCTTCTGCACAATCTCATACTGCTCGGGAGAGTAAGTAATGCTCTCCTCACCCTTGCGCTCAATGCGGGTGTTTGCCAGCTTGACCAGATTCTCGGCGGTCTCTGCGTCATTGGCCTCCAGCAACCAGATTTCATCCGCCCGCAGACCGTCGCTGGACACGCTCACCACAGCCTGCTTGCAGTCAGACCGGTTAATGCCGCAGAAATTGAGCATCATATCGTCACTCATCATGGTCATCTCCGGCAGGGTCTCCCCGAAGCCGGCATAGACCTGCTGCAGATCCATAGTGACAGCAGCTTCCTCATTCTTTTTGCCGCAGCCGGCCAGGCCCAGAATCAGGACCGCAGCAAGAAGGATGGACAAAGTTTTCTTCATTATCTTTCAACTCCTATATTCTTAATAGCCGGTGTAGGCCTTCAGGACCTTAATCCAGGTATCCACGCCGGAATCAGTTACATGGACATACTCATCAGAGCAGTAAGGGGTGGCCAGGCCGCCCAGAGAATCCTTCATGTAGGGAGCCACATCAATAAACTTGCAGCCGTTGCTCTCCGCAAAGGCCTTCAGGGCCACATTGTAAGCATCTATGTTGGTGTTGTTCAGGTCGCCGATTTCTCCCCCAATCCAGACAGGGGACATGGACTGGATGTAGATTTGAATGTCCGGGCACTTGGAACGGACCCGCTCCAGAAGCTTGCCCCAGTTCTCGATGGTCTTGTCAATGCCGTAAAGGGCAATGTCATTCATGCCCAGCATCACAAACATCTTCTTGGCTCCGGTGGCCTGCACCGCATCCTCAATCTTCATTTCCTGACCCTGCCAGGGCATCAGCAGCTCATCGTAAACCGCATTGGCTACGCCGTAGCTGCCCCGAACCAGGAACTTTGCGTTGCCCAAAAGTCCTGTCTCGCCAGCATAATAAGACAGCTTCAAGGAGACGGAATCGCCTACAAAAACGGCGTCGTCAAAGAAGGAAGAGGATACCGTCTCGGTAGTGGGGGGCGCCAGATAGGGATCCCGGGAACCGGCGCCGGGATTGGTGGGCTGCTCCGTGGAAGTGCCGGTGGTTTCCGGCTCGTCTTGCAGATTGCAGTACACATTACAGGACACCTTTTGACCGTTATATTCCGCATGAACCACAGTCTCACCCTTGCCCACGGCGGTTACTACTCCCTTTTCAAAGGTTGCTACCGCTGTATTCTCGCTGCGGAAGGTTATCTGATCCAGACTGATGGGGCCGCTGTAAAGGGTCCAGGTTTCTCCATAATTGACCAAAGTCAGCTCGTTGCGCTCCAGGGTCAGGGTTTCTGCCTGTCCGCCGGTGGGCTGTGTGGTCACAGCGTGGTCTGTCTGAGACTGGGTAGTGTTCTCCGGCGTTGTCTGCTGGGCAGGATCGCCGCCGCAGCCGGCCAGAGTTCCCATTGCCAATACAAATGCCAAAGTCAGGCACAGAAATTTTTTCATAGTACTGCTTCCTCCTGTCGGTAGTATTTCACAAATTGGAATTATACCCCATAACGCCTGAAAATTCAAGCATTATCCCCGGATGTTCAAGAAAAATTATAAAATATCCCGCACTTTTCGAAGGGAACTCAAAGGTTAGACAATGCCTTGATGTTCGGATTGTTCAAGCTGCCAGGAGGGCTGGTTGTCTGCGAATCGCTGGCGACAGACCAGCCCCGGCTCAATTGGGCAAACAAATCCCCATATGTTAGACGGTATATCATACTGTCTAATATATGGGGTAGATTTTATATCCGAAAAAGTTTTTCCGTTTTCTTTAACCTTTGTGCTTCAGAATTTCCGCAAGCCGCAATGTAACATTGGCGCACCGGACGGCTGCGATGGATTCAAAGGTGGGATAGTCCATCTGGGCGGAATCGTCCGCCTTATCGGAAATGGCCCGAATCACGACAAAAGGAATCCGGTTCTTCCAGGCGGCATGGGCAATGGCTGCCCCCTCCATCTCCGTACACACAGCACCGGTATCTTCCACAATTTTCTCCTTTTGGGACTTCTGGCAGACGAACTGGTCTCCGCTGGCCACCGTTCCCTTTAGGCAATGTCCCGGATTTTCCGCTTCCGCCGCCTGATATGCAAGGTCCACCAGCATCCCGTCGCCGGGAAAGGCCCGCACATCCATGTCGGGAACCTGTCCCACAGGATAGTCGGGGTCTATCAAATGGCAATCAAAGTCGTGATAAATGGCCTGGGTACTGACAACCAAATCCCCGATATCCAGTTCGGGAGTCAGACTGCCGGCAATCCCCGTATTGACTACATGAGTAATTCCGAAGCAATCTGCCAGCACCTGGACGCACAGGGCGGCGTTTACCTTACCCACACCGCACTGAACCACCACCGCAGGCAGCCCGGAAAGGGTTCCCTCCCAGAATACAGAGCCCGCCAGCTCCCGCTGGGTGCAGTTTTCCATTTTTTCCTTGAGGGTCGTCACTTCCACATCCATGGCCCCAATAATGCCCAATTTCATATCTTTTTCTCCTTTACACCGGGTATTCCAGACGGTCTTTACCGGGGTTTTCCAGCAATGCGCAGTAGCGCTTTGCCCAGAATCTTGCCATAGGCAGATTCATGTCCAGATAGTTGCCGCAGTCCCTGGCGCTGGCTCCGGGAATCTCCCCCTCGTAGCTTGCAATAAAGGAGAAGCAGCTGCGAACCAGGTCCAGAACCTGGAGGCTTGTATACTTTCCTGCCAGCAGAAGATAAAATCCGGTCCGGCAGCCCATGGGACCGAAGTACAAGACCTTGTCCTTCCAGTCGGGTTCGTTCCGCAGGTAGGTAGCGGCCAGGTGCTCAATGGTATGTACCTCCGCTGTATTCATCACCGGCTCCTCGTTGGGGCTGGTCAGGCGCAGGTCAAAGGTTGTAACAGTTTCCGCTCCCACGGTGTCGTAACGGGACACGTACACCCCGGGCTGGAGGCGGATATGGTCGATGGTAAAGCTCGTAATCTTTTCCATGTTGGCTTCCTTTCTCATGGTATTGGTTGTTCCCGCCTATCATAACCCAAATTGAAACAAAATGCAATCCAAACTCACAAAGTTATACCCATCCCCCGGTTTTGCTTGCTTTTTCCCCCCAGAAAGGCTATAATGGTGGCAACACACAAAGAAAGGTGGAATGCTCTGTGGATGAACAAACCTCCCAGAAGCCGGTAAATCCCCGGCGGAAAAAGCGCTCCCAAATGCAGATTTTCAAGGAAACCTATCTGCCTGTTATCATTGCCGGCGTATCTTTGGTCATGATTCTGATTTTCATTATCGGTGCCATCAGCCGGGGAATTCAGAATGGAAAGGCTGCGAAGGAAGCCAGTATCCAGGCTTCGGAATCGGAGGCCGCAGCCTATGCCCAGCTGGAAGAAGAGGCCAACCGGCTGATTACCGGCTCCCAGACATTCGCTGCAGGCTATGACTATGACCGTGCCATTGCTGTGATTGACACCTTCTCGGGAGATGTTTCTCAATTTCCCAAACTCACAGAGCTGAAGCAGCAATACACCAATGCCAAAAGCTCCCTGGTTGCCTGGAACGATCCCGCTCAGGTGACAAACCTTTCTTTCATGCCCTTGATGGTGGATACCAAACGGGCATTTGCAGATGATGTGTATGGAGAGTACTACAATCGGCGCTACGTGACGATTGGGGAGTTCCAAAAAATTCTGGAACAGCTCTATGCCAACAACTATGTATTGGTGGGCATGGATGACATCGTATCCAGTGCAGACGGCTCCTATTCCGCCGGCACCGTCTACCTGCCCGATGGCAAAAAGCCTATTATGATCACCCAGGTGAATGTCAGCTACCCCTACCAGCTTGTGGACGGAAACAACGATTTGCGGCCGGACAAAAATGGGGATGGCTTTGCCAGCAAGCTTGTTCTGGATGAGAATGGGAACCTGGCCTGCGAATATGTGGACGATCAGGGCCAGACTCAGGTGGGGGCATATGACCTGGTGCCGATTCTCAGTGCATTTGTAAAAGAACACCCCGATTTTTCCTACAAAGGTGCCAAGGCCACTTTGGCTGTCACCGGCTACAATGGCGTATTCGGTTACCGCATCCAGGCCGATGCGGAAAAGACTTCCGGCACCGCCCTTTTTGAGAAGGAAAAAGCCGCAGTCAAGGAGCTGGCAGAGACACTGCGTTCGGAAGGCTATGATCTGGCCTGCTATACTTATGAGGACATCGGTTACGGTGACAAGGATGTGTCCACCGTGAAAGAGGATCTGGCCAGCTGGACAGACGAAATTGCCCCGGTTCTGAGAGATGTGTCCATCTTCGTCTTTGCCCAAAGCAGCGACATTGCCGACAAGGAGAATGAGTACTCCGGGGATAAGTATTCCGCTTTGCAGAGTGCCGGTTTCCACATTTTTATGGGCAACGCATCCGACGGCAAAACCTGGATTTCCCTGAAGGACTCCTATGTCCGCCAGGGCCGTGTGCTGGTGTCCGGCACTACCATGGCTTACAACAGCGACTGGTTCAACGGAATGTTTGACGCCAAAGCCATTCTGGACAGCAGCCGGGGCGATGTTCCCCAGTAAGGAGCACCTCTATGGAGCTGAAAAAAGGAAAATACCGCCATTTCAAGGGCAAGGAATATGAGCTTCTGGAAATCGCCACCCATTCGGAAACCCTGGAGCAGATGGTGGTCTACCGTGCCCTTTACGGTGAAAGAGGGATTTGGGTTCGTCCCGCCAGTATGTGGTCGGAAACCGTGGAAAAGGACGGCTACTCCGGTCCCCGCTTTCAATACATCGGAGATGAATAACAAAAAGGCGGCAGAGCATGAGGCTCTGCCGCCTTGCTGTATGGAATTACTGTTTTTCCCGGAACACCAGCCATTTGCTGGCTACATAATTGGCAATCACCACCAGGACGCTGACAAACAGTTTGACCCAGTTGCCATTCCAGCGAAGCAGGTCCACCGTCACAAAAATAATGGCCGTTTCCATGGCCCCGGAACCCAGACGGCAGCCCACAAACTTCCCCAGCTCCGGCAGCACCGTAGGCAAGGACCAGTCGTGGCTGCGGAACACCAAAGGCTTATTGGTGAGAAAGGCAAAAGCAACGGATACAATCCAGGCCGCAATGTTGCTGACCGTTCCGGAAAGATGGCAAAGATTGTATAGAGGCAGATACACGCAGTAATTTACCAGGGTTGTCATCCCCCCAAAGAAGAGATAGGACAAAATTTCCCAATACTTAATGACAAAAGCACGAATTTTTTTCAAGGTTTCTGCCTCCTCATTCGTTTGTTGTCCTACTATACCACAGGTATCCGGCAATGGCAAGGCAACGGTGTATAATCCGGGAAAACGTTGGCAATTATAAATAACTGTACAGGTGTATTATCTAAAATATTTGTACTATGTCACAGTTGCCATATGGAATAATTATCGATATAATATTATCGAATTAGGAAAGGAGCTGCTCTCAATGAAAGTTGCGTTTTTTGATACCAAGCCCTACGATGTCCCTGGTTTTACCAAATACGCTCAGGATGCCGGCATTGAAATTAAGTTTTTGGAAACCAAGCTCAATGAGGATACCGCATCTCTGGCCAACGGTTTTGACTGCGTGTGCATTTTCGTAAATGATGTGGCCAACGCAGCCGTTGTGGAAAAGCTTTATGAAGGCGGTGTGCGGATGATTGCCCTGCGCTGCGCCGGTTTCAACAATGTGGATACCCGGGCCTGTTTCGGAAAAATCCATGTTTTCCGTGTGCCCGCCTACTCCCCCTACGCCGTTGCGGAACACGCCATGGCCCTGCTGCTGGGTGTGAACCGGCACATTCATAAGGCATATCTTCGTACCAGAGAGTTCAATTTCAGCCTGAATGGTCTGACTGGCTTTGACCTGTATGGCAAGACTGTAGGCGTTATCGGTACCGGCAAGATTGGCAGAATCTTCGCCGATATCTGCAAGGGCTTCGGCATGAAGGTCCTGGCCTATGATAAGTTCCCCAACCCCGCTTCCGGCCTTCAGTATGTGGATCTTCCCGAAATCTTTGCCAAGTCCGATGTAATCTCCCTTCACTGCCCCCTGACGGAGGAAACCCACCACCTGATCAACGACGAGGCCGTGGAGCAGATGAAGAAGGGCGTTGTGATTATCAACACCTCCCGGGGTGCTTTGATTGACACCGATGCTCTGATCAACGGCATCAAGGTAGAAATTATCGGCGGCGCCTGCCTGGACGTGTACGAGGAAGAAGCCGACCTGTTCTACGAGGATATGTCCGGTCACATTGTCCAGGATGACAAGCTGGTACGGCTTATGGCTATGCCCAATGTAATCGTCACCTCTCACCAGGCTTTCCTGACCCAGGAGGCTCTGGACAACATTGCCAACACCACCGTCACCAATATGCGCAAGTTTGCTTCCGGTGAACCCAGCCCCGAAACCGAGGTCTGCTATCATTGCAGCCACAAGGATGATTGCCGGAAGGAACGCCATCAGAAGTGCTTCTGATTTCCCTTTTCAAAAAGAATTGCCGCCAGACTTTCGTCTGGCGGCACATTTTATTTGTGACGATTATAGTCAGCCATAACCTCTGCAATGGAGATTCCCTGAGGACAGACCTTTTCGCAGCTCTGGCAGCCGATACAGTCAGGCAGTTCAGACCAGTCCTTGGCGTTGTACTTTTTCAGAATCTCCGGGATATGGATTCCCTGGGGGCAGTAGTCAACGCAGTAGCTACAGCCGGTACAGGGCACGGCGTTGGCGGCAATCATCTCCCGGGCAATTTCCTGGAGGGTCTGCTGCTCCTGGTCGTTCAGAGGCTCCAGATGGGAGAAGGTTTTGATGTTTTCCGACAACTGGGCCATGTTGGACATACCGGACAGCACCATGGTCACCCCTTCAATTCCCTGGAGGAACCGGAATGCCCAGCCGGCCTGGGTTTCCTGGGGACGCAGGGCCTTGAGCCGTGCCTCCTGCTCCGGCAGAAGCTGGGTCAGGCGACCGCCCCGCACCGGTTCCATGACCCAGATGGGCAGTCCGTAGGAGCGGACCAGCTCCACCTTGGCTTTGGCGTTTTGCAGCTGCCAATCCAGGTAATTCAGCTGAATCTGGCAGAACTCCAGCTCTCTTCCGTAGGCATCCAGAAAGCGCTTCATGGTGGTGAGGCTTCCGTGGGTGGAGAAGCCTAGGTGCTTGATCCGGCCCAACCGTCTCTGCTCAAAAAGGAACTCCCCCACGCCGTATTCCGGATTCAGGAAGTTATCAATGTTGTCCTCGCACACATTGTGGAACAGGTAGAAATCAAAGTAATCCACGCCGCACTTTTCCAGCTGCTTCTCGAAAATCTTCCGGGGATTTTCAAACATCTCCTTGGAAAAGCCGGGGAACTTGGAGGCAAGATAAAAGCTCTCTCTGGGGTGCTTGGCCAGAATACGGCCCATTACCGTTTCCGAGGCTCCGCCGTGGTACATCCAGGCGGTATCAAAGTAGTTGATTCCCTGCTCCAAAGCATAGGCTACCATTCCAGCAGCGGCAGCTTCGTCAATATCCTCATCCTTCTCCCCGTTTTTGGGCAGGCGCATACACCCCAGGCCCAGGGCAGACAGCTTTTCGTCCTGAAAATCGTTATAAAGCATTTCTTTCTCCTCCTGTTAGTGATTCCGGTTTATGAGCTCCTGGCACAAACAGGCCATAAACTGGTGGTCCGAAAAAGCGGCAAGGGCCGCTTCCGCCTTTTGGCTGTAAGACCGCACCATCTCTTGGCAGGCATCCACCCCATGGAGCTGGACAAAGGTGTTTTTGTTGCCGTCGGCGCCTACCGCCTTCCCCAGCTCCCCTGCATTGCCAATCACATCCAGAATGTCATCCCGAATCTGGAAGGCAAGGCCCAGGCTGTGGGCAAAGGTTTTGGCCGCCTCCATCTGGGCAAAGCTGCCGCCTCCTGCCAGGACACCCAGGCAGCAGGCCGCCTGGATAAGGGCTGCGGTTTTCCGGGTGTGGATGTTCTCCACCTCCTGGGGGGTACATTCTCTGGATTCACTTTGCATATCCAGCACCTGACCGCCCACCATGCCCAGCTCTCCGGCGCATTGGGACAGAATCTTTACCGCCTGAATCCGAGTCTCTGCGTCCAGGCTGGAATCTGCCAGGGCAGAAAAAGCCCCGGTCAGCAGGGCATCCCCCGCCAGCACCGCCATAGCCTCCCCATACACCTTATGGTTGGTCAACCGTCCCCGGCGGTAGTCGTCATTGTCCATGCAGGGCAAATCGTCGTGAATCAGGCTGTAAGTGTGCACCATTTCCACCGCCGCTGCAAAGGGTGCTGCCTGCTTCCAGTCGCCGCCGCACATTCTGCAAAAATCGAACACGAAAACCGGCCGGAGCCGCTTGCCTCCCGCCAACAGGCTATACCGCATGGCATCGAACAGCACCTGCTGGGGTTCCTGGGGATAGACAAAACAGTTATTTTTCAGGTAGTCTTCTATGTAGTTCCGGTATTCCCGGAACAGTCCGTCCATTTCAGGGTTCATAGGGCATATCCTCCTCTGTGGGAGCGCCGTCGGGCCCGGGCACAATCTTCTTCACTTGCAGCTGGGCTTCGTCCAGCAGTTTGCCGCAAATGCGGATACGCTCCGTCCCCTCCTGGAACAGCTTCAAGGATTCCTCCAGGGGGGCGTCTCCCCGCTCCAGGGCTCTTACAATCTGCTCCAGCCGCTGCATATTCTGCTCAAAGGTCATGTTTTCCTGATTCATAGGTTGTCCCCTCCTGGGCTGCGGTAACCACAGCCTGTATGGTACCGTCACTGACGGAAATGGATATACGGTCGTTTTCTTTTACCTGGGATACGCTGCGGACTACCTGCTGGCTGTCATCCTGCACCATGGCGTAGCCCCGAAGGAGAACCTTCAAAGGGCTCATGGCCTCCAGCTTGGCTGCCTGGGTGTAAAAGCGCTGTTTTGCTACAGAGAGCCCCTTTTCCTGGGCTGCCACCAATCTGGCTTGCAGATAGGCAAGGGCCTTCTGCCGCTGCTCCAGGTAAGCCTCCGGACTCTTCATAGCCGGGCTGTCGGACAGAAGCTTCAGGTGGTTCCGGGCCGCCTGAATCTGCCGCCAAAGGGCAGAAGCCATAGCAGAAGTGGCGCTGTCCAGGGTCTGCCGCAAAGCATCCTGGTCCGGCACCGCCAGCTCCGCTGCGTTGGATGGGGTGGCTGCCCGCAAATCCGCCACAAAGTCGGAAATGGTAAAGTCCGGTTCATGCCCCACCGCAGAAATCACCGGGATGGAGCAATGGTAAATGGCTCTTGCCACCTGCTCATCGTTAAAAGCCCACAAATCCTCGATAGAGCCGCCGCCCCGGCCTACAATCAGCAAATCCGCCAGCTTATAGTGGTCTGCATAGGCAATGGCTGCGGCAATCTCCCTGGGGGCTTCCGCCCCCTGCACCCGGACAGGCAGGAGCCGCACCCGGGTCAAGGGATACCGTTTTCTCAGAATCCGCAGCATATCGTGCAGGGCTGCTCCGGCGGAGCTTGTAATAATGCCGATGGTGCCGGGATAGGGTGGCAGGGGCTTTTTGTGCTCCGGGGCAAACAGTCCCTGGGCTGAAAGCTTCTTTTTCAGCTGCTCAAAGGCCGCATACAAGTCCCCTACCCCATCCAGTGCCATGGCGGTACAGTAAAGCTGGTAGGCACCGTCTCTGGGATACACGGTGATTCTGCCCATGGCGATGACCTGCATTCCGTTTTCCGGACGGAATTTCAGCTTCACGGCGCTGCCGCGGAACATGACACACTTCAAAGCGCCGCCTTCATCCTTCAAGGTGAAATAGTGATGGCCGGAAGGATATACTTTATAATTGCTGATTTCACCCCGGACAGCAAGACCTGTCAGCAGGCCGTCTTGATCCATAAGGCTTTGGATGTAGGCGTTAATCTGGGATACGGAAAGAATCTGCTGCTCCATATCATCCCTCCATGGCTCTATGGGTGAGAATGGCGATGCCCATGGCGTTGTCCGTGGAATACTGGGGCTGGGCAAAGACCGGCTGCAAATAAGCCAGGTTCTTCCGCAGCATGGCGTTGGAGGCAACGCCCCCGGAGAACACCACCGAGAGGCCGGGGTATGCCTTCATGGCATTTTTCGTGGCCTTTTCCACCGCCGAAACTACACTTCCCAGGGCAAAGGCAGCGGTTTTTTCCCGGCTGCCGGTTTTTTCATAATACTTCTCCACCTGGTTCTGGACTCCGGACAGGGAGAATTGAAGCTCCGGGCATTTCACCCGGAAAAAATCCTGGGTGGTTTCCCCCTGGCTCAAGGCATCCAGGTGCTTGCCTGCGGGAAAGGGCAGGCCCAGCAGCTGACCAGTTCTGTCTATCAGCTGGCCGGCGGAAATGTCTGTGGTGCCGCCGATTTTCTGGCAGCGGACGCTTTTCCCCTCCGGCTCTACCAGCAAAAGCTCCGTGGTGCCCCCCGACAGGTGCCAGGCCAGGTGGGGGGTGTCCATCAAATCCATCCGGTCGGCGCTCCAAAGGCTGGCTGCCACATGGCCCTGCTGATGGGAGAAGGAGAAAAGAGGAACCTTCAGCACATCCGAAAGCATTTTGGCATGGGAATAGCCCACCAGGAAGCAGGGCATATAGCTGCCCTCCACCGCTCTGGGGCGGGTACTGACACCCACGGCCTGAATGCAATCCTGGGGAATATGGGAAAACAGCCTGCCGGAAAGCTCCGGCAGGCTTTTGGTATGATGAAAAATGGCATCGCTTTGCCGCAGCCCCAGCTGCCCCTGGCCTACCGGCAGGAGCTGTGAACAGTTCTCCCCTGCCGTCCCGTCAAAAAAGGCCACAGAGGTGGTATAGTTGCTGGTGTCGAAGCCTACGGTGCTCATGCCTTGACCTCTTCTTTCTGTCCCCGGGCGAAGGCACCCAGCACACCGTTGACAAAGGCTCCCGTATCGTCCCCATCGTACAGCTTGGCCAGCCGTACAGCCTCGGAGATGGCAACCCCGGTGGGGACATCGCTCATGTAAAGCATCTCAAAAATGGCCAGCTGCATGATGGTGCGGGTCAGGCGGGAAATGCGGGACACATCCCAGCCAATGGAATACTTCTGGATGTAATCGTTCAGCTCATCTTCCCGATTGGCAACTCCGGATACCACCTGGTCAATATAGGCTCTCTGGGCACGGCTGGGACGCTCTGCATAAAGGGGATTCTCCCCTTCCAGGTTCTCGTAGTAGCGCCGCTCCAGCCGGGCAGCCACCAGCTGCTCCGGTTCCTCGCCGGTGAAATCCCGGCTGTAAATCAGGTGAATGGCCAATTCTCTGGCGTTGGCTCTGGTCATATACGCTCCTTAAGCTCTGACGATGCCGCAGACATTCACATTCACGGCACGGACGGATACACCGGCGATGGCTTCCACAGAGGAGGTAACCGCCTCCTGGGCTGCCTTGGCAACGGAGGCCACATTCTGGCCATAGACCACATTCACATTGCAGTCAATCACCAGAGTTTCATCCTCACCGATGGTGATTTTGATGCCTCTGCCCCAATTCTTTACACCGATGCGCTCTGCCAGGTCGGAACCGGGCTTGGTCACAAGACCGGCAACCCCTTCCACTTCTCCCAAAGTATTTTCCACAATGGCGCCAATGACATCCTCAGAGATCATCACACTGCCTTTTTCCTGCTCCTGTGTGACATACTGCTTCGTATCTGCCATGATAAAACCTCCTGTTTACTGGTCCTGTTCCTCACAAGACATATTTTCTATATTGTACCACCTTCCGGTAAAAAAAACAACTGTTTTCTGCATTCCAATCCCTTTGGGCAAAAAAATACCCCAAAGGATGAACCTTTGGGGTCAGACTTACTGCACCTCTACCACCCGGATCTGATCCATGGTGAATTCTGTCTGGGTCATGACAATATCTGCAATCACAGCTACATCCGCCGGCTGCATCCCCTTCTCCGGGGCTGCCACCGCTACGGAAATGCCCTCTTCGCTGATATAGGCTACGCAGTCCGTATAGCCCTTGGCAATGACCAGACTTTCAATCTGAGCCTCACACAAAGCCGTCTGGACAATGGCCTCCAACTGGGCATTGGTCTGGGCAGCCTCCGTGTCCTCGTCATAGGCCATAGCCTCCTGGAGAAGGGACACCGCATTGTCCCGGGCCTGCTGACGGGAAAGGCGCACCGCCGCAAAATAGTCCGTCACGGTATCCGTATTCTCGGGGATGTTCAAAAAGCTGCCGTCACTCATCACCAGGGTGTCCTCCGACATGAGCTTTTCCTCATCCAGGGTATCTGCAAAGTTCATCACCGCCTGGTCCTCCGTATATTTCCAGTTCACATAGATTCCGGCACACACAGCTACCAGAATCGCAGCCGCCACCAGGTTCTTTTTCCACACCTTCATTTACCTTCCTCCAATCACTTCATTTTGAGTACTGCAATCCGATCCGTCGGCAGACCGGTCACCTTGGACACAGCCTGGGTAATAGCAAGGCGGACAGAGGGACTGTCTGCCCCCTGACAGAGAATAATCGCTCCCTGGTACACCGGGGAAAGCTTCTGCTGCACCAGTCCCTGTTCTCCCCCCTCCCCATCGGATACAATGACCGTATCCGTATCCGTGTCCTGGGAGTTTTCTGTAATTCCGCTTACCACATCTGTCTGGTACATGGTTTTCTCTCCCTGGGATATGGTCAACATCACCTGCACATCCCCGGCACCGTATATACTTTTCAGAATCTGCTCCAGTTCCTCCTGGACACTTGGCTCCGGGGATGTGGGCACCGCAGCAGTTTCCCCAGCGGCAGGCTTTTTTTCTCCGGAGAAGCTGGGAAGCCCCATGAGAATCATCCCGATACAAAGAAGAATCACCGGGTATTTGTATTTTTTCAACAGCCCCGCTATTTTTTCGGACAATTTTCCTATTTCCAAGTGATTTCCTCCTTTGCAATGCCCAGGTTGCCGGATATGAAATCCTCCAGGGTACTTTTCTGGTACGGGGACAGGGCACCGGTCAGGGTGACCGCCCGCGGCACCGGCGGGTTCTCTTCACTTAGCGTCACCTCCACCTGCAGCGCAACA
>DVFK01000057.1 GCA_018713285.1 Candidatus Faecousia excrementigallinarum | reverse complement strand
CCTGTGACCCCATGCTTGTAAGGCATGTGCTCTCCCAGCTGAGCTATGCTCCCTTACCGCTCGCTTTCGGTTGCTCACCTCAGCGACATGGCACATTATATATGCTCCAAGGCGATTTGTCAAGCACTTTTTTACATATTTTTTCAAAAAAATGATTTTTTATAAAAAAGTTAGGAAAACAGCGGATTTACAAGGTAAATCCCCAGGTGCCGAAGTCTTAGGATAAGACTCCGGCACCCCATAGGTTACAGGGTTTTTAAGATTTCCCGGATTTCTTCCGGGGTGAAGGTATAGACCGCATCGCAGAACTGGCACTCCACCGGGAAGGACTTTCCCTCCGCTGCAATCTCCTCCAGCTCCTTTTTGCCGATGCTGATGAGGGCCTGGGTCACCCGCTCCCGGGAGCAGTAGCACTTATAGGAAACCTCTGTGGTCTCCAGGAACACCACCCCCACATCGCCGCAGACCTGTCCCAGAATATCCTCCGGGGTCAGCCCCTGCTCCAGCATGGTAGTGACGGAGCCTGCCCGCTTGATGCCCGCCTCAATGGCTGCTACCGTCTCCTCCGAGGCCTCCGGCAGCAGCTGGATGAGATAGCCACCTGCCACCTTCACGCTCTGGTCCCGGTCCACCAGCACCCCCAGGGCACAGGCGGTGGGGGTCTGCTCACTGTAGGCAAAGTAGGCAGTCACATCGTCTCCGATTTCTCCCGATACCAGCTCCGTGGAGCCCACGTAAGGCTCTTTCATTTGCAGGTCCCGGATGACCGTGAGAGTCCCTTCCTTGCCCACCGTGGCTCCCACGTCCAGCTTGCCGGGGTATTTTTCTACCAGGGGCACCTTGGGCTCCACCACATAGCCCCGGACATTGCCCTGGGGGTCGGAAACGCACACAATGGAGCCGATGGGGCCGCCGCCCCGGATTTGCAGGGTCATGGAGCCGTTTTCCACCTTCTGCATATTGCCCATCATGGAGGCTGCCGTGAGCGCCCGTCCGAAGGCCGCTGTGGCGTTGGGGGTGGTGCCCTGAATCTGGGCGCCTCTTCTTACCAATTCCGTGGAGCGGATGGCTACCATCTTCACAGAGCCGTCCATGCTCATGCCTCGCACCAAATAGTCACTCATAGGATTCTTCCCTTTCTGGCTTTTATATAGATTCTCTGCTCCCCTTCCCGGGGTGCTTCCAGACGGCCGTCCCCAAAGACGGCAATCCGGGTAAAGTGGGCCTGCCGGAGCATGGCGGTGAGCTGGGCCTGAGAATAGGCGTACTCCCGGTGCTCCTCAAAGCTCCGGTGCCACAGGTTGCCTTTTCTTTGGAACAAATCCATCCCGTAGGAGCAGATATTGGTTTTTTCGTCAAATTCTCCCCGCCAGACGCAGTACACGTCCTCGTCCTCATCCAGGAAAATCTGGTCGTCCATAGCCCGGAGCTTTTCCGGGGTGTTCACGTCAAAAATAAAACAGCCCCCGGGGTTCAGGGCCTTATAAATCCGGTGCATGGCCTCCTGGCACACCTGAGGGTCCAGAATATAGTCCAGGCTGTCCAGGGCGCACACCGCCAGGTCCACCCCTCTGGGCAGCCGCAGCCGCTGAAGAGACTGGCACACGAACATAGGGGGATTTTCCATTCCTTCAGCCTTCTGGCTGGCTACCGTCAGCATTTCCTCGGACATATCCACTCCGGTGACCTGCAAGCCCTCCCGGGCCAGGAGCACCGCCACGGAGCCGGTGCCGCAGGCCAAATCTACCGCCGTTCTGGGGTGAAGGCCTTCCCGCTCCAGAATAGAGCGGTAGAAGGCTACGGTTTTTCCATAGTCCACATCCCGGGTCAGCCGGTCATAGCTTTGGGCCAGGGCATGATAAGCATTCATAGGCTTCTCCTTTATAAAAAACCATCCCGGACGAAATGTCCGGGATGGTCAGAACGTCCCTTAGCGGTTGAAAATGCTGAAAATCTCGTCAATGTCGCTGACGTCGGCAGCCTTGACGGGCTTTCCCTTCTCCTCGGTCTTGGCGGGCTCTGCTTCCAGGGGCTGCTCGAAACCGGTGGCGATAACCGTAACCCGCATCTCATCCTGGAACTCATCGGAAGAGGTGGCGCCGAAGATGATGTTGGCATCCGGGTTGGCAGCCTCCTGCACGATGCTGGCAGCAATCTCCACATCGTCCAGGGTCAGCTCATCGGAGCCGGTCACATTCACCAGCACGCCGGTAGCGCCGTTGATGGAGGTTTCCAGCAGGGGGCTGGCCACAGCGGCCATCGCGGCCTGCTCGGCCTTCTCCTTGCCGGAGGCAATGCCCACGCCCATGTGAGCCCGGCCGGCGTCCTTCATAACCGCAGACACGTCTGCAAAGTCCAGGTTGATAATCACCCGGTCGGAATAGCCAACCAGCTCGGAAATGGAGGTCACAGCCTGCTTCAGCACATCGTCGGCAATGCCGAAAGCGTTGGCGAAGGTAATCTTCTGGTCGGTGACGTACTTCAGACGGTCGTTGGGGATGATGATCAGGGAGTCTACCTTGCCGGACAGCTCCTTGATACCAGCCTCAGCCTGACGCATACGGTTGGCACCCTCGAACTTGAAGGGCTTGGTCACCACGCCCACCGTCAGGATGCCGGCCTCGTGAGCCAGGTCAGCCACGATGGGTGCTGCGCCGGTGCCGGTGCCGCCGCCCATACCGGCGGTGATGAACACCATGTCGGTGCCTTCCAGAATCTTGGCAATCTGGCCCCGGCTCTCCTCAGCGGACTTCTGGCCGATTTCCGGCTTGGAGCCTGCGCCCATACCGCCGGTGAGCTTCTCACCAATCTGCACCTTATTCTTACAAATGGACTTGTTCAGGTCCTGCTTATCGGTGTTGATGACGATGAAATCCACGCCCTCCACACCGGCTTCAATCATACGGTTAATAACATTGTTACCGGCGCCGCCGACACCGATAACCTTAATTTTCACAACGCGCTCCTGAAACTGTTCAGCCATATTCTTCTCCTCCTATGTATGGTTTGCTAAAAATCCAGGGGATTTGCAGTAAATACAATGTTACTTCCTTATTCTATCGTGAAAATACCATTTGGTCAATAGAAAATCTTACTTTTTTCCCGAAGAATTTACATAACTAATTGTCTGCATTGCCAAATGGGGTGTATCCCACCTGGTCCGGCCAGGTGGTAAAGCTGGCGTCCAGCACACCGCTCTCGTAGGAAGCCAGCTGGCGGATGGCCAAAGCTGCGGCGTTTACCTTATAGGCCAGGTTGCTGCCGTCTCCCAGCTTCACCTGATACTGCTGGGTATACCAGAACTCCAACTGGGTCAAATCCTCCACCTGGATGGAGGCAATCTTATCCTTCAGATTGTTGGCCGCCAGCTGCTCTGCCAGAGCCAGGGCCATTTCCAGCTTCTGGGCCGCGGTCGCCGTATCCTGGGTTGCTTCTGTGGACTGGGTTGGCTCTGAGGGGTCGGTGGCTTCCGAGGAGGGTTCCGTCTGATCGGTGGAATCACCTGTGGCATCCCCCGTGGGATCGGTAGCCTCCGGCTCCGGCTGCCAGGCCGCCGCCTGCTCCCCTGCTTGGGGATTTTCCAGCTTCACTCCTTCGATTCTGGTGCAGCCGGCGACGGTAGCGCTGTCCGTCTGCTGGAGCACCCGTCCCTCCCCGGAGATGAGCCACCAGGTGTCATTCTGGTCCAGAATGCCATAAAGCTCCTGCCGCTCCATCTCCACGATGTCAATATGTACCGTATCCGGCAATTTTATACTTACCCGGACGCTGCCCACATAGGGAAGCTGGGAGATGATTCTGCCGCTGATCTGGGCTTCGTTGATGCCCAGCAGCTGGGAACCCTCCCGGATTCCCGAGGCCTCCCGGATTTCCCAGGCAGAATACCGGCTGGCTCCGGACACGGTGATATTCTCCACCTTGAAGAAAACGGAAATGCCCATAATAATGGCAATCACCACCGCCAGCACCGTTGCCAGCCGCAGGAGGAAGCGGTTGCGCTGGAAGGGCTTGGGCTGGGTATAGACCACATCCTCCCACTCCCGTTTGGGTCTTCTTTTCCGCTGGGGCCGCTGGGGCCTGCTGGTTTGCACCGGCGGTCTTTTCCTGCCGGTTTTCTCTCTGGTAGCCATAGGCTTTCTCCTTACTTGTTTCCTTTTGTCAGTTCTCGCATAATCTTACAGACCTGCTCGGCGCTGTCGGGAATGGAAATCCCGTGGAGCGCCTTTACCATGGACTCATACCGGGGCTTATCCTTCAGAAGGCCTGTGATGCAGTCCATCACCGCCTGGGCGCTGCTGTCCTTTTCCAGCATGACGATGGCGCCGCCCTTGTTCTCCAGGGCACGGGCATTCTTCTCCTGGTGATTGTCCGTCACATTGGGAGAGGGAATGAGGATACAGGGCTTGCCGCAAGCTGCAATCTCGTTGCAGGAGGAGGCACCTGCCCGGCTGATGACGATATCTGCCGCCGTCATTACCGTGGGCATATCGTAGATATATTCCTTCATGGAGATGGAGGTCTCCTTCTCCAGGTCGACGCCCTTGGCCTTTACCAGCTGGGGCATCCACCGCCAGCCGAAGCTGCCCACGCCGTGGATGTGCTGGAAGGGGTAGCCCGCCCGCTTTTCCAGCCGGAACAGCTCCGCAATCATCTGGTTCATGGCCTCAGCGCCCTGGCTTCCGAAGGTGGACACCACCACCGGGCGGTGATCCAGCCCCAGAATACTCCGGGCCTGGGCCTTATCCGTGTAAATAAACTCCCGGCGCACCGGCATACCCACCACGGAAACCTTCTTGGGGTCCGGGTAGTACTTGGCGCTGTCGGTGAAGCAAACCAGCACCCGGTCCACCCATTTGGCAGCCATCCGGGTGGTCATACCCGGCACAGCGTTGCTCTCGTGGACGCAGGTGGGGATGCCCATGCGGCTTCCTGCAAGCAGTGCCGGGAAGCTGGCGTATCCGCCGGTGCCCACAATCACCTGGGGCCCGAACTCCCGGAAAATCTTTTTACAGACTGCCACCGCCTTGAGGGTGGAAACCACGGTCTTTACATTGTGCCACATGGCTGCCGGAGACTTACCCCGGCTGATGCCGTGGGTTTCCAGGCTGATAAGCTCATAGCCTGCCTTGGGAATCAGCTCCCGTTCCATCTTCTCCGTACCGCCGATAAACAGAATCCGGCTGTCCGGGTAATGCTCCTTCCAGGTATTGGCGATGGCAATGGCCGGCACAATGTGTCCGCCGGTGCCGCCGCAGGTAAATACGACATTCACAGCAAGTCCTCCTGTCCCTTTGCCCGGTTTCTCTGCCGGGAAATGCTCAAAACAATCCCCATCTCCCCCAGGTTCACCGCCAGGGCCGTTCCCCCGTAGGAGAAGAAGGGCATGGCGATTCCCGTGGAGGGCAGCAGGTTGGTGACAACCCCCAGGTTCAGCACCACCTGCACCCCGATGAGGGTGACGAGGCCCGCAGCCAGCACCGTTGAAAACCGGTCCCGGGCTTGCAGGGCAATCCAGTATCCCCGAAGAATCAGCAGGACAAAGAGCAAAATGATACCCATAGCCCCAACAAAGCCCAATTCCTCGCAGATAATGGCGAAAATATAGTCGTTATATTGAAAAGGCAGATACATATATTTCTGCCTGCTTTTTCCGAATCCCAATCCGAACAGCCCCCCGGAGCCGATGGCGTAAAGGGACTGCAAAATCTGATAGCCCGTATCCGACGGGTCTTGCTCCGGGTGGAGCCAGGCGGTGACCCGGTCCCCGGCGTAGCCCATGAGGCGGGTATACACCAGGACGAACACCCCGGCAAAGCCTGCTCCCATTCCCAGCCACTTGAGGCTGGTACCGGCCACGAACATCATCACCACCGCCACCAGGCCCATGAGCATAATGGCGGAAAGGTGCTTTTCCAGAGCCAGGGGCACCAGGATTCCCAAAAGGGCAGCTCCGAACCCCAGCACCCCATACCGGAAGGTCTTGGCATAGCCCCCGAACCCCCGGGTCAGCTTGGCGAAAAGGAGAATCAGGGTGAATTTGGCAATCTCCGAGGGCTGAAACTGCACCCCGGCAATGTTAATCCACCGCTTTGCTCCGTTTACCGACTCTCCGAACACCAGCACCGACAGTAAAAGCACAATGCTGATTCCGTAAAGAGGCCAGGCCACTTTCAGCCAAAACTCCGCCGGAATCCGGCTGGCAAAGGCCATGGCCACCAGGCCAATCACGGCACACACCAGCTGCTTTTCCAAGTACCGGGTGGTGGTGGCGTAGCGGGTATCGTATGCGCTCTGGGCCGCGCTGGCGGAGTAGAGCATGGTAAGCCCCACCGCCAGCAAGGTCAGAAGCAGCAGCAAAAAAGGAATATCCACACTTTCATCCCGGGAAATTCTTCCCAGGCGGTTCTCTTTGGCATACAGACGGCGCTGTATTGCCATAGAAGCTCCTTTCTCAGCCTACAAGACTGGAAATTCCAAACCAGGCCAGCAGGCACATCACTGCCGACACAGTTGCAAACACAATCACAATCTTCTCTTCCTTCCAGCCGCACATCTCAAAATGGTGGTGGATGGGAGCCATCTTAAAGAACCGCTTGCCGTGGGTGGCCTTGAAATAGGTAATCTGAATCAGGTCGGACACCGTCTCCACAATGTAGACAAAGCCCACCAGAATGAGAATCAGGGGAATGTCCAGGGCGAAGGCCATAGCGCACACGATGCCGCCCAAAAACAGAGAACCTGTATCCCCCATGAACACCTTGGCAGGATGCCAGTTGTAGAACAGGTAGGCAATGAGACCGCCCACCAGAGCCGCCGGCAGCAGAGCCAGGTCGTAGCGCTTCATGCCAATAGAGGCAGCGGTAAAGAACACCATCACCGGGATGGTGACGCTGGAGGAAAGGCCGTCGATGCCATCGGTGAGGTTCACCGCATTGACACAGCCCACCATCACGAACATGGCAAAGAAGATGTAAAGGAGGGGATGGACCTGGAACCGCACATCCACGAAGGGGATATACAAATCACAGGTAAGGATGCCCTGCTTGTAAAGCAGATACAGAAAAATGGCAGACACCGCCATCTGGAGCATGGCCTTTTGGAGAGCCGTCAGACCCAGGTCCCGCTTGTACTTTACCTTGCAGTAGTCATCCAGAAAGCCCACCAGACCAAAGCACAGTCCCAGAATCAGGACATAGAACACGGAGTAGTCCTGGATTACCCCGATATTGGCCAGCAAACACACAATGGCTGCCAGAATGAACATGAGGCCGCCCATAAGGGGGGTTCCTGCCTTGTTATTGTGCCAGGTAGGGCCGATTTCCCGGACGGACTGGCCAGCCTTCAAAGCCCGCAGCAGGGGCAGCAGGAAATAGCCCAGCACGGCAGTGAGAATCAGGCTTGCGCCTGCGGTAATCAATACTCTTGTCATGGATTTTCCTCCGATTATTCTTCTGTTTTCAAAAATTCTTCCAGGGCCAGCTCCATCCGCATTCCCCGGGAGCCTTTGAACAGCAGCACATCCCCCGGTCTTGTCATCTGCTTCAGGGCTTTGACCAGCTTACTCCGGTCCTCAAAAGCTTTGGCCCGGCTCAGGGGCATACCGCCGGTAATGGCGCCTCCCAGCACCCGGCTGCTGCTGGGACCGTAGGCAAAGAGCAAATCCGCCTGCTCCGCAGCAATCCGGCCTACCTTGTAATGCTCCGCTGCGCTGGCAAAGCCCAGCTCCAGCATATCCCCCAGCACCGCCACATGGCGGCCGGGACGGTTGTGGAGCACCCGCAAAGCTGCGGCCATGGACTCGGGGCCTGCATTGTAGCAGTCCTTGATAATGGTAAAGCCTTTGACTTCCAGAATCTCCTGGCGGCCTTCCATGTTCCGGAAGTTTTCCAGCCCCTCCCGGATTTTGTCCAGAGGCACATCCATACCCAGGCCCACGGAAACCGCAGCCAGGGCATCGTGGACATAGTGCAATCCCTCCACCGGCAGGTGCAGCGGAAATTCACCCTGGGGCGTCTTTACCCGGAGGGAAACCCCGCCGGGCTGCTCCTGCACATCCAGAGCCTGTACCTGACACTGGTCATTCTCCACACCGAAATACTCCGGGTGGACAATGGTCGTTCCCCGACAGTGCCACAGCAGGGCATCATCACCGTTTAAGTACAAAGTGCCGCTTTCCGGCATACCCTCCTGAATTTCCATCTTGGCCTTGAGAATTCCCTCCCGGGAACCCAGGAACTCAATGTGCATGGTGCCGATGTTCACCACCACCGCCAGATCCGGCCGGGCAATTTCCGTCAGGTAGGCAATCTCCCGGAAATGGTTCATGCCCATCTCCACCACTGCCACCTGGGTATCCTCCGGCATAGAGAGGATGGCCATGGGCATACCGATGTCGTTATTATGGTTGGCAGGGGTCTTGGCCACCCGGTAGGTGCCTTCCAGCACCGCCGCCACCATCTCCTTGGTGGTGCTTTTCCCCACGGAGCCGGTGATGCCCACCACCTTCATGCCCAGGTGCAGCCGCTCCTGCTTGGCAATCTCACCCAGAGCCAGCCGCACATCCGGCACCACAATGGCAGGATAATCCCCATCGCAGTGGGTGCACAGCACCGCCGCCGCACCATTGGCTAAAGCTGCGGGGATAAAGTCGTGTCCGTCCCGGGCTCCTTGCAGAGCCAGGAACAGCTGCCCCGGCTGGATTTTCCGGCTGTCATTGTTGGCACCCAGGAAGGTGACCTCTTTATATTTTTCCTGTACGCTGCCGCCGCACCAAAGGGCTGCTTGCTGCAACGAAATTCTGCCCATAATCAGTTCCTCTTTTCCTCAAGATAAGCGGCAACCACTTCCCGCTCATCCAGGTGGTGCTTTACCCCCTGGATTTCCTGATAGGTTTCATGGCCCTTTCCGGCCAGTATAATTATATCATGCTTTTCCCCAATGTCCATAGCGTAAGCAATGGCTTTTGGGCGATTTTCTATGACTTTATAATTCTTTTTCCCAGAATCTACCCCTGCAAGAATATCTTGGATGATGGCCATGGGCTCCTCCGTCCGGGGATTGTCGGAGGTAATCACCGCTATATCTGCCAAATCCGTGGCGATTTTTCCCATGATAGGCCGCTTCATGGGGTCCCGGTCGCCGCCGCAGCCGAACACCACAATCACCCGCCCCTTGCAGAAGCCCTTTACGGATAGAAGCACATTCTCCAAACCGTCGGGGGTGTGGGCGTAATCGATGAGCACCGTGTAGGGCTTGCCGGGGGTGGGAACCACCTCCACCCGGCCCTTCACCCCCGGAGCGGTTGCCAGGGCCTTGGCCGCTTCCTCCAGGGAGATTCCCAGGCTCAGGGCACAGCCCAGCACCGTCAGGGCGTTATACACCGTGAATTTTCCCGGAATGGGCACCCGGACAGGGACGCTCTCCTGGCCATACCGGGCGGTAAAGGCCACCCCATCCGGCAGAAGCTCCAGATTCTCCGCCCACAGCCCCGCCGGGGCTTTGACAGAGGTGGTAATCACCGGGCAGGTGCATTTGCCCAAAATCCGGGCACACCAGGGGTCATCCCCGTTGGCCACCGCCCGGCTGCACCGGGCAAAGAGCTCTGCCTTGGTGTCGCAGTAGTTTTCCATGGTCTTGTGGAAGTCCAGGTGGTCCTCCGTCAGGTTGGTAAAGGCTGCCACTTCATAGTGAAGGCCCCCCACTCTGTCCAGGGCGATGGCATGGGAGGACACCTCCATAATGGCATAAGTACAGCCTGCCTCCACCATGGCGGCCAGCAGTCCCTGAAGCTCAAAGCTCTCCGGGGTGGTGCGCTCCGTGGGGATGCGCTTATCTCCAATCCAGTTGTCCATGGTGCCGATGAGTCCCACCTTGGCACCCTCTACCTGCTCGATGACGTATTTCAGAAGCAGGGTGGCGGAGGTCTTGCCGTTGGTGCCGGTGATGCCGATAAGTTTCAGCTTCTTCCCCGGCTGAGAGTAGTAGTTTGCCCCAATCTGGGCCAGGGCCAGCCGGTCGGACACCACCTGCACCCCGGGAACCCCCTCTGGAAGAGGCTGGGCGGACACCACGCAGGCCGCCCCCTTTTCCATGGCCATGGGGATAAACCGGTTGCCGTCGGAGGCAAAGCCGGTGACCGCCACGAAAAGGCCGCCCTTTTCCACCTTCCGGGAGTCGTAGGCCACATAGGCAATCTCCATATCCATATCCGCCGTGGCCTGCACCACCTGCACGTTTTCCAAAAGTTCTCTGAGCTTCATAGGTAAATCTCCTTATACAAGCTAATCAGACACCTGGGTGTCCGCAAATTGCAATTCTATGGTCGTGCCCACCGGCACCTGGGTTCCGGCTACCAGGGACTGACTGGTTACCACCACCTGGGGGGAAAGGCTGTCGTTGCCGGTGACCAGGATATACAGTCCCAGCTCCCCGGCCCGGTCGCTGGCCTGCTGCCGGTTAAGGCCGTAAAAATCCGGCACTTCCACCATCCTCTCCTGGGGCTCCTGCCCGCAGTAGAGAAGCACCTGACTGTCTCCAGGGATTGTCTCTCCCGCTCCGGGAATCTGGTCGGTAATCACCCCGTCCTCCCCGAGAATCTGCCCGGTGAGTCCCAGCTCCTTGAGCTTTTTCTGGGCATCCGACACAGTCATGCCGGTAAAGTCCTCCAAAATCACTTCCCGGCCTGCCGCCTCCTCCGGGGAGAAGTTCCGCTCCACCCCCAGATAGGGAAGAATATCCGCCATCACCGCACCTACAGTGGGTGCCGCCATGACGCCGCCGGAAATGTAGATGCCCGTTTCCCGGGAGGGGGTGTCCAGAGCCACCAATACAATATACTCCGGATCGTCCATAGGCGCAATCCCTACAAATGATACGATTTTATCCAGGACTCTCTGGCCATTCTCATCGAAAACATCAATTTTTTCACTGGTTCCGGTTTTTCCCCCAATAGAGAACCCGGCAACCTGGGCGTTTTTTGCCGTTCCCTCCTCCACAACGGATTGAAGAAGCTGGCACATGGTCTTGGAGGTCTCCTCCGAAATCACCTGGCGGATCACCGTAGGCTCCTGGTATAGCACCGTATTGCCCTGGGCATCCACCACTTCCTGGACGATGTAAGGTTCCAGCAGGTTTCCGCCGTTGACCACCGCCGCCACCGCCCGCACCAGCTGCAAAGGGGTGAGTTTGAAGGTCTGGCCGAAGGAGCCGGAGGTCAGGGAGGCCGTCCCCCATTTTTCCGTG
This sequence comes from Candidatus Faecousia excrementigallinarum, assembly GCA_018713285.1. Lineage (GTDB taxonomy): Bacteria > Bacillota > Clostridia > Oscillospirales > Oscillospiraceae > Faecousia > Faecousia excrementigallinarum. Next base: position 23,439 of record DVFK01000057.1, on the reverse strand, counting down.
TCTGTCACCGTGGACTTGTCAAAAAAGACGCCCTTGCTCTCTCCTGCCAGGTCGATTCCGGTTTTTTCCAGAACCCCAAACTTCTGCACATACTCGTAAAACCGCTCCCCGCCCAGCTGCAAGGCAATGTGGGCAAAGGCGATGTTGCAGGAATTTTGCAGGGCCTGGGGGGTCTTTTCGCTGCCGTGACCGGCAGAACGCCAGCAGTGAAGCAGCTGGGCCCGGCCGGGAATCTGCTCCGCACCGCCGCAGAAAAAGGAGGAATCCAGGGTGATGGCACCGCAGTCCAGGGCCGCCGCCATGGTCATTATCTTGAAGGTGGAACCGGGCTCATAGCCATCGGAAATGCACCGGTTTCGCCACTGCTCCAGCTGGGCGGCATGAAGTGCCTGGGTATAGGCTTCCTTTTTCTGCTCATAGCTTTCCGAGCCCGTTGGCTCCTGGAGGTAGGCAAGACGCAGCTGCTCCAGCTCCAGGGCTTTTTCCTCATCGTAAATCTCCAGGTAGTTGTTGGGGTCATAGCCCCCGATGGTGGCCATGGCCAGAATCTCTCCGGTTTTGGCGTTCATCACCATGCCGAAGGCACCGTTTTGCACATCGTACCGGGCAATGGCGTTTTCCATCTGCTTTTCCAGACAAGCCTGCACCGTGGCATCGATGGTGAGAATCACGCTGTCCCCTTTTCCCGCCTCCACAAAGTCCTCATAGGAAAAGGGCATTTCCATCTCATTGTTTCCCTTGGAGGTGATGACCTGCCCCAGAGATCCGGCAAGATAGCTATTGTAGGCGGCCTCCACCCCCTCACAGCCCTCCCCTGAGATGTTGGAAAAGCCAATCACCTGGGAGGCAAGGCTGCCATAGGGGTAGTACCGCTGGGTGGTGGGCTCCAGATGCACCCCGGAGATTCCGGTTTCGTTGACATAATTACGGATGGCGTCCGCCGTCTCCCTGTCCACATTCCGGGCAATCTGCTGGTAGCGGAGCTTGGTATTCTCCGCCTTGTCAAGAATCTCCGCCGGGTCCTCCTCCAGAAGCTTCCCCAGGGTCTGGGACAGCTCCTGCAGGTCTGCCTGGGACTGGTTCAGCTCCAGGGGGGCAAGGTACACATTTTCCACGCTTTCATTGCCCGCCAGCAGGTTCATGTTCCGGTCGTAAATCTCCCCCCGATCCCCCATGACCCGGGTGACCCGGGACTGGTTTTCCAGGGCAAGGCGCTGGTAAAAGTCAAAATTTGTGACCATCAGACTGTAAAGCCGCAGAGCCGCCGGCACGAAGGCCAGCAGTCCCAGCACCGCTCCCACCACAAGAATTCTTCGGTGCTGCCCGCTGTCTTTCCGCAGGCGTACATACTCCTTTTTCCTTGCCATAGATCCCCGCCCTTTCCAATCGCTAAAATGGGCAGCAAGGGAAACCCTCGCCGCCCACCGCAGCTCTATTGTCATTTTATGGGTCGGGACACGCTTTATGCAAACAGGTCAGCGAAAAAGTCCGCAACTTTTTGGAAGAAGCCCTGGGGCTCCTGGGTGGGAGCTTCTACCGGAATGGTTACCTGGGTAACCTCCGCCTTGGGCACTAAGCCCATGGCGGTAGCCAGCCGTTCCAGCTCCTCCAAATCATAGTTATTGTAGTAGGTACGCTCCAGCACGCTATTCTGGCTTTCCAGCTGCTGCACATACCGGGCCATCTGCTCCTGTTCCCGGACCGCCCCATTCAGGCGAACCAGGCCCACCACCATGGCGATCAGCATGCCCAGGGCAACCGCTGTGCCCAGAATGGCCACCGGGTCCAGCCGCACCACCAGGCGCTTCCGCTTTACCCGCCGGGGCAGTTTCAGGGTATTTTCAAAGGGAGCAGGACTGGCCACTTTTCTGGCCGCGGTTCCCTCCGTCCGGAACTGAATATACCGCACCTCGTTTTTCATTGCCACCGCTGCTCACCTCCTGATTCGTCTTTATAGTTTCTCACACACCCGGAGCTTGGCACTTCTGGCTCTGGGATTTTCCGCCAATTCCGCCTCCCCGGAAACAATGGGTTTGCGGCTGATCAGCTTCACCTGGGGCTTTTTCCCGCAGACACACACCGGGAAATTGGGCGGACAGGTACAGCCCTTGGCTGCCTCTGCCATGGCGTTTTTCACGATTCTGTCTTCCAGGGAATGGAAGGTAATCACCGCCAGCCGTCCGCCGGGGTTCAACAATGGGACGGCATCTGCCATCACCTTCTCCACAGACCCCAGCTCGTCATTGACTGCAATGCGGATGGCCTGGAAGCTCCGCTTGGCCGGGTGCTGCTTCTCCCGCAGGGCTGCAGCAGGCATGGCGCTGCGGATGATGTCCACCAGCTCCAATGTGGTCTCAATGGGGGCTTCCTCCCGACGGCGGCAGATAGCCGCTGCAATCTGGGGGGCGTAACGCTCCTCTCCGTAGGTATAGAGGATGCGTTTCAGCTCTTCCTGGGGCCGGGTGTTCACCACCTCCCGGGCGGTGAGGGCATCTTCCCCATTCATACGCATATCCAAGGGGGCGTCAGCCATGTAGGAAAAGCCCCGCTGTCCGTCGTCCAGCTGGGGAGAGGACACCCCCAAATCCAGCAAAATGCCGTCCACACCGGGAATCTGCAAATCGGACAGCACCTGCTTGATTTCACAGAAATTGGAATGAACCAGGGTCACCCGGTCCTTCCAGGGTTTCAGCCGTTCCCCGGCTGCTGCCAGGGCCACCGGGTCCCGGTCAATGCCGATGAGCCGTCCGGTGGTAAGACGCTGGGCAATCCGGCTGGAATGACCGGCGCCTCCCAATGTGCCGTCTACATAGATGCCGTCAGGGCGGATGTTCAGCCCCTCCAGGCACTCCTGCAGAAGCACCGATACATGATGAAATTCACTCATAATCCAATGGCCTCCAGGGATGCCAGGAGCTTCTCCGGTGTGAGATTCTCCTGCTCAAAGCGGTTAAACTCCTCGCTGTCCCAGATTTCCGCCTGTCCGGCCCGGCCCACAATCATCACTTCTTTGCCGATGCCTGCGTAGTCCAGCAAAAACTGGGTCACAGGAAACCGGAACTGCTTGTCGGGGCAGCACTGGGCGGCGTTCATAAACAGCAAACTGGTGGCGGCGGAACGCTGGGACAGGGGCAGGGCATTGTAGTTGTCGCTGATGGATGCCCAGTCCTTGGCGGTGTAGAGCGTCAGACACCGGTGACCGCAGTTGACGCCCAGGGTGACATAGAAGGTGTCCCCCAGCTCCTCCCGAAGCTTGCTGGGCACAAACAGTCGATTCTTTTCATCCAGCTTGGCCGGGTACTTGCCAATCATCCGCAGTCACCTCCCTGTCACTCCACTTTACTACCCTTTTACTCCATTTACAGACAGTATAGCCGATTGTTCCAAAAAAATCAATGATTTTCCCGGATTTCACAGAAAATTCCTGGCATTTTCCCAATTTTCGAACACTTGTTCTATGAAATAGAAGCACAAAACCGCCCCTCTGACAGTTTTCGACAGAGGGGCGGTGTGCAAACAGGGGCTCTTTTCCCGGTTATCCCAAAAATTCCACCTGTTCTCCTTTCAGGCTGACCCGAATTTTTCCCGGCTTTTTTCCGCATTTCAGCAGGTACACCGCCAGGGGTTCTTCCACCTGCTGCTCCACCACCCGGCGAATCTGCCGGGCACCGCCTTTGGCTTTGCCTTGTCTGCCCAGGTGGGCTGCCAGCTCCCGGGGAAACTGCAAGGCAATCCCCCGCTCCTTGGCCCGCTGACGGATGGCTGCCAGGAACTTCTCCGCAATGGAGGTCATGCTCTCCTCCTGCAAGGGGTGGAAGCACACAATCTTATCCAATCTTCCTAAGAATTCCGGGGTGAAATGCTGGCGAAGGGCTGCGTCTGTCTGTGTCTTTCGTCCCTCCGGCTGAAAGCCCAGGCCGTCGCTGCGGATTTCTCCCCCTAAGTTGCAGGTCATGGCTACAATGGCGTTGCGGAAGCTGACTTTTCTTCCTGTGGAGTCCGTCAGCACCCCCTCCTCCATAATTTGCAGCAGGATCCCCGCCACATCCGGGTGGGCCTTCTCCAGCTCATCCAGAAGCACCAGGCAGTAAGGTCTCCGGCGCACCGCCTCGGTGAGCTTTCCCCCGTCCTCATAGCCCACATAGCCGGGAGGGGCACCAATGAGCCTTGCCACCGTGTGTTTTTCCATATATTCCGACATATCCAGGCGAATCATGGCATCCACGCTACCGTACAGTTCCTGGGCAAGGCCCCGGCACAGCTCGGTCTTTCCCACTCCGGTGGGTCCGGTGAGAAGCAGGCAAGCCACCGGACGGTTTTCGTCCCGGAGGCCGCTGAGGCCGGAGCGCACCGTCTGGGCCACCGCCGCCACCGCCTCCGGCTGTCCCAACACCCGCTGGGACAGGGTTTCCTCCAGTCCCAGCAGCCGCTGCCGTTCATCCGCCGTCAGCCGTCCCACAGGAATCCCCGTCCGGGCAGACACCGCCCAGGCAATGTCCCCGCCGGTCACCGCCCGGCCCCGGAGCCGCTCCGTGGATTTTGCAGACAGCTTCTGCACCCGGTCTTGAAGCTCCGCCGCCCGTTCATACCGCTTTTCCTCCACCGCCTGGTGAAGCTCCTGCTCCAGCTCCTGCCGCAGCCACCGTTTGCCCCCGTACTGCTGCTCCAGCCGCACATGGGCCGCCCCTTCGTCCAAAAGGTCGATGGCCTTATCCGGCAGAAACTGCTCCGGCAGGTATCGGACGGAAAGGCGTACCGCCTCCCCCAGGGCTTCCTCCGTGATTCGCAGATGGTGGTGCTGTTCCAGCCCCGGCTTCAATCCCCGGAGAATCTCCAGGGTAGCCTCCCGGCTGGGCTCCTCCACCCGCACCGGACGGAACCGCCGCTCCAGGGCCGGATCCTTTTCAATATACTTCCGGTACTCCTCCAGGGTGGTGGCTCCCAGCATTTGCAGCTCCCCTCTGCCCAGGGCCGGTTTGAAGATGTTGGCGGCGTCAATGGCTCCCTCTGCTGCACCGGCACCTACGATGGTGTGCATCTCATCCACAAAGAGGATGATGTCCCCGCTGCGGCGGATTTCCGCCAGCATATCCCGCACCCGTTCCTCAAACTCGCCCCGGTACTTGGTGCCTGCCACCAGGTTGGCCATGTTCAGGCTCACCAGCCGCTTATCCCGCAGAGCAGGAGGCACATTGCCTGCACCCATCCGCTGGGCCAGCCCCTCGGCAATGGCGGTTTTTCCCACCCCCGGCTCCCCCACCAGGGCCGGATTGTTCTTGTTCTTCCGGCAGAGAATCCCAATCACCGCCTCAATCTCCTGGTCCCGGCCGATGACCGGGTCCATGGCCGCCGCCTTCTGCACCAAATCCTCACAATATTGTTCCAACAGCTTCGTAGAAAGCCCCTCCTTCTTCCTGGTCGGGGGCGATTTTCGCTCCCAATACAAATAATCCACCATCCGGGAGAACAGCTCCTCCCGCTCCACACTGTTCAGCCGCAAAATGGTTGCCGCCTGGGTCCCCTCCCGTCGAAGAAGGGAAAGCAGGACGTGCTCCGGCTCTGCCTGACGGCTGCCCAGGGCCAGAGCCTCTTGCCCTGCCCCCCGGAGAATGCTCCGCACCACCCCGGTATACCCCTGGGGCAGAGGCAGGCAGGGACTTCCCTTTCCCCACAGCACCGCCGCCATGGAGTAGGACAGCCCCCAATCCAACCCCGCTCCCCGGAGCATGGAGCCGGAAAGCCCCGGGTCTTTTCCCAGGGCCAGCAGCACATGGACACTTCCCACATAGCTGTGACCCATACCCCTGGCCTGCCGGGCGGCTTCCAACAGTAACTTTCTTGTCTGCACCGTAAAATACATAGCCCTATCCTCCACCTGGAAATCCTGCCCAACCGCCCCGGAAAATATACCGCCAAAATTTTATAAAAAATCATTGCATTTTGAAAAATCCATGTTAGAATAAAGGTGCATTCCCCATGGGATGCAGCATTATACACATAATGGAGGGATAATCATGGCTTACAACATCACCGACGCTTGCGTAAAGTGCGGCAGCTGTGCTGAGAACTGCCCCGTAGAGGCTATCTCCGAGGGCGAAGACACTTATGTAATCGATGCCGATGTCTGCGTTAGCTGCGGCTCCTGCGCTGACGCCTGCCCCGTTGAAGCAATCGAGGAAGGCTGATTCTCCGATTCTGCCATCAGTCTGCAAGCCTTTTCCTTGGCTTGCAGGCTGATTTTTTTACGGAGGTTTTCATGGAACACCTGCATAACGGATTTACCCTGGAATTATGCCCCGGAGCCTTTCCCCTAAGCACCGACTCCGTGGCTCTTTCCGGTTTTGTTTCTCTTCCCAAAAAGGCGGCGGTGCTGGACTTGGGCTCCGGCTGCGGCACATTGGGACTGCTTCTTTGCGCCCGGTTCCCCCAATGCACCGTCACCGGGGTGGAACTGGAGGAGAGCGCCCATGCCATGGCCCTGCACAACGCCCAGGTCAACGGCCTTACGGATCGCCTTACCAGTATATGCGCAGACCTTACCGCCATCCCTTCTTTGGTTGCCCCAGGAAGCTACACCTGCTGTATCTCCAATCCCCCCTATTTTGCGGCAGGGCCCCAAAGCAAAGCCCATCCCACCGCCCGGCAGGAAGTACATTGCACCCTGGAGGATGTGTTCCGCAGCGCCGGCTGGGCATTGCGGTACGGCGGGGATTTTTACCTGGTGCACCGTCCGGAGCGGTTTGCAGAGGCTTGCAGCTGCGCCAGCCGGCACGGCATGGAGGTTAAGAAGGTGTGTCTTTTACGACACAAACCCCATGACCCCATCAGCCTGACCCTTCTTTCCTGCCGCAAAGGGGGAAAGCCGGGGCTTAACTGGGAGGAAATGTGCCTGTTCCGGGAGGACGGCACCCCCACCGACGATTACCGTCGGCTGTATCATCTTTAGGAGGCCATGCCATGGCAGGAATGTTATATCTCGTACCCACCCCCATCGGAAACTTAGGGGACATCTCCCCCCGGTGCCGGGAGACTCTGGAGGCTGCGGACTTCATCGCCGCCGAGGACACCCGGGTGAGTTTGAAGCTACTGAACCATCTGGGGATTCGGAAAAGCCTCATCAGCTACCACCAGCACAACCAGAACCAGAAGGGTCAAGGGATTGTGGACCGGATTCTGGCCGGGGAAACCTGCGCCCTGGTGTCCGATGCCGGAAGCCCCGCCATCTCCGACCCGGGTGAAGAGTTAGTGAAGCAGTGCGCCCAGGCAGGCATCACCGTCTGCGCCATCCCCGGCCCCTGTGCCCTGGTGACGGCTCTGAGCATTTCCGGTCAGTCCACCGGCAGATTCTGCTTTGAAGGCTTCCCCTCCACCGCCAAAAAGAGCCGGATGGAGCACTTGGAAAGCCTGAAACGGGAAACCCGCACCATGATTTTCTATGAGGCGCCCCACAAGCTTTTGTCCACCCTGGAGGACATGGAGAAGGTTTTCGGCCCCCAGCGGCCCATCAGCCTGTGCCGGGAGCTGACCAAGCTCCACGAGGAGGTCATCCGCACCACTCTCTCCGGCGCTCTTGCCCTCTATGCCCAGCAAAGCCCCAAGGGGGAGTTTGTGCTGGTGGTGGCCGGAGCCGAACCGGAGGAAAAGCCCCAGGCTACGGCCGAAGAAGCGGCTGCCCAGGTCGCCCGGCTCATGGAGCAGGGCCTCAGCCGGAAGGACGCCGTAAAGCAGACAGCGGAAGCCCTGGGACTTCCCAAAAATCTGGTTTACGATGCGGCGCTGAATTTATAAACTGATACGCTGCCAAGTTTCCTTGGCAGCGTTTTTACATACTCTTTACCCTGGGATGATAGCAGAAAACCACTTCCTGTGCTATGCTGAAACCAAATAAAATTGGGGAGGCAGAAAACAATGTCCCATGTCAGCGCCCAGTCAGGAGAGGGTTTCCGGATTGTCAGGGGTCTATTTCCCTTTCTATGTTCCCTTGCAGTTTTTCTTACCATTCTATGGATCAATTTGAACCTTTATGCCGGGGTAGTCAGTGTAGGTGTTTTTTCCTGCGTGGTAATCCTTGGGGGATGGGTCAGCTGGTATCTAATCCGGAATAAGCCTCGGCGGCAGCTTTTGCCCATGCTGGCTGTTCTTCTGGCAAACCTTCTGGCGATTGGCATTTTCTGGGGGAATCTTCCCAAATACACCCTCTCCCAAGCCGCCCAGCATATTATGGAGCAGGAAGAAAATGTAACTGCCGCACCCAATCCCGATTATCAGGTAATGGACACAGCTGAGCCTTTGAATCTGCTGGTAAATAAAGGCTATGTGCTTCGCTGTACCCACAATGCCTCCGGCACCCAAACGGTGGTATTCTTTCAACCCATCACCGGGGAATATTACGAAATAGAATAGGAAAAAGCGGAGGCTTCCGAAAGGAATCCTCCGCTTGCATTTACAATATGAAACCCAATCAGGAAAAATCCACCGTCTCTCCGGCGTAAAAATACCGGAAGTGGCTGGGCTGGCCTGTGAAGGACAGCACAAAGGGCATTCCGAAATAATCCCCTGTACCCCAGCGGTCATGCTCCAACTTGGTGTCAGGTACACCATTGTTGTAAAAATCCCCGTTGATGATATACTCTATCCGCTTTCCGCTTCGCAGCCATACCTCAATGTTGCCCCCAAACTGTTTGGATTCCTGCATCAGCTCCACCACATCGATGGAATCAAGCTGCCAGTTTTCCCCATTTCCGGTAATCTTGCAGTAAAAGTCCAGTCGTGGCCGGTAGTCCTGGGCTACATCCAAAGTCACGGAAAGCCGGCGATACAAACTCTCCCGGGTGCCGCCCTGGGCGGCGAAAATGGAACGGGCCTCCTGGGGAGATTTTCCAGTTTTTTCCCCGTACTCCGTCACAATTTCCTCAAAGGTCATCACATTCCCCACGGAAATTCCTTCCGGAGTCTTTACAGGTTGCGTCGCCTGAGGGGCTTGGGTTGTCTCCGGCTGAGAGGCGGTTTTCTCACCACAGGCCGGAAGAAGCAGCAGTCCTCCCAAAATGACAAAACACAGCAGCACCTTTTCCCATTTTTTCAAGAGAAACACCTTCCTTTCCCTGTCCGGAAATACGCACCTTTCTTTCGATCAAAGGGTACACTCTTTCATTTTTATTTTATCAAACCCGGTTCCCGGAGTAAATGCTTCAAGTTTCCAAAAAAATCTTTGTCCCTTTGTGTAGTTTCCCAAATGTCCCCCCGGATAGGTTCCGGTATGTTTGTCCTATCCCCGGCATAGGCTTTGGGGAGGAGGGATGGACATGGTGATGAGCTGGATTTTTTTGGGGCTGGTGGGAATCTCACTGGGTTTTTCTCTGGCGGAGGGTACCGGCGGGGCCCTGTCGGCAGCGGTAGCCAAAGGTGCTCAGGATGGGATTACCCTGTCCATCTCCATGGCCGGAGCCCTGTGCCTTTGGTCCGGAGTGGGAAAGCTGATGGAAAAGGCGGGAATCACCGGAGTTCTTGCAAAGCTCCTGTCCCCCCTTCTGGGGCGGCTGTTCCCGGACACGAAAAAAGACCCGGTGCTTTCCGGGTATCTTAGCGGCAATGTATGCGCCAATCTTTTGGGGCTGGGAAACGCTGCCACTCCCCTGGGCATTCAGGCCGCCCGGCGGCTTGCCGGAGGCAGAACTACCGCCAACAATCAGCTGTGCCGCCTGATTGTGCTGAACACCGCCTCCATTCAGCTGATTCCCACCACCGTGGCAGCTGTCCGGGCCGCAGCGGGAAGCGCCAGTCCCTTTGACATTCTTCCGGCGGTATGGGTGACCAGCCTCTGCTCTGCCGGAGCCGGGGTCACTGCCGCCTGGCTGCTGGGAAAGGTGTGGCCGGATGATTGACTATATTGTGCCCCTCATTCTTCTGTTGGCTACCGCCTTTGCCCTTCGGAAAAAGGAAAACGCCTACAATCTGCTCCTGACCGGCGGGGCGGAGGGGTTACAGCTGCTCCTTACCCTGGTGCCGGCCCTGGTGATGCTTCTCACCGCCGTTTCCATGCTCCGGGCCTCCGGGGCTATGGAGGTTCTGGGGAATTGGCTTTCCCCGGTATTTTCCTTCTTTGGGATTCCTCCGGAAACCGCCCTTTTGGTACTGGTGCGGCCCATCAGCGGCAGCGCCGCCCTGGGGGTGGGAGCTGAGCTGATGGCGGAGTACGGCCCCGACTCTTTGGTGGGCAGAACCGCCGCCATCATGCTGGGCTCCACGGAGACCACCTTCTACACCATCAGTGTATATTTTGGCGCCGCAGGAATTCAAAAGACCCGCTACACCCTATTGGCGGCTCTCCTGGCAGATTTTGTGGGCTTTTTCATGGCTTCTCTTACGGCAAATTGGCTATAAGCGACCCCCATTTGCTCTAAGTGCAAATGGGGGCTACATTTTTCTGTTATCCCGGCATGGACCACTGCAAAGTCTTGTAAAGCAGGCTCGGCAAAAGAATCAGGGTTTCCCTGTTTCCGGCGTCGAGTAAGAGCAGTCCTTTCCGGAAGGCAAAGGACGGAATTTCCACAGTGCCAGAGTTCCACATAGCCACCACATGGCTTACACGGCAGTCATCCTTTTCCCGGAGCATCCCAAAGAAGCCTTCCAGCTCCTTCTGGGCATTGACCGCATCCGGCAAGGCCAGGCAGCATACCTGGTTCTTTTCCGTTCGCAGTACAGACACCTGCTCCGCCTCGGGATGGAGGGGAATCTGCTTCCTGGCTTCCTCCATGAGCTGATGGAAAATCTCAGTATGATTTTGCTCCATGGGTATGCTCCTTTTCCTTAGAACAGGCTTACCTGGCTGGTATCGGGAAGGTCGCCGAAGGCACCGGCTTGCCCCAGCATCTGCATATGGGTTTTGGATACCTTGGGACAGGCTGCCGCCACTTCCTCGATGGAGAGGAAGTGCTTACCTTCTCTGCCCCGCATCAAATCCCAGGCGGCGCTTTCGCCCAGGCCGGAGATGGCCACAAAGGGAGGCAGAATCTTGCCGTCCTTGATGAGGAACTTGATGGCGTGGCTTTCGTACAGGTCAATGGGCAAAAAGTCAAAGCCCCGGAGGTAATACTCGTACACCACTTCCAATGTGGTGAGCAGATCCTCGTCCTTGTCCGTTGCCTCCTCGTTGTCGTTGATGGCCTGGATATTGGCCTTTACCGCCTCGATGCCGCCAGTCATCAGCACCGCATCAAAGCCGCCCTTCTGGCTTCTGCGGTAGAAGTAGGCCGCATAGAAGGCCAGAGGGTGGTGCACCTTGAACCAGGCAATCCGGAAGGCCATCATAACGTAGGCCACCGCATGGGCCTTGGGGAACAGATACTTGATTTTCTTACAGGAGCCGATGTACCACTCCGGCACCCCGGCCTCCCGCATTTCCTCCTCTGCACCTTCCGGCAGGCCTCTGCCCTTTCGCACCGCCTCCATGATTTTAAAGGAGCGCTTTTCCGGCATACCGCAGGAAATCAGGTAGGTCATAATATCGTCACGACAGCCGATGGTGCTGTCTACCGTGGCGGTTTTGGAGAGAATCAGGTCCTTGGCGTTGCCCAGCCACACGTCCGTACCGTGGGAGAAGCCGGACAGCCGCACCAGGGTATCAAACCGGGTGGGCATAGTGTCCAGAAGCATCCCACGGGTGAAGTGGGTGTTGAACTCCGGGATGGCAACAGCGCCCGTGGGGCCCAGGGTGGGGTCATCCTCGTAGCCCAGCACCTTGGAGGATGTGAAGATAGACATGGTGTCCTTGTCGTCCAAGGGGATGGTCTTGGCATCCACCCCGGTCACGTCCTCCATCATCCGGATCATGGTGGGGTCATCGTGACCCAGCATATCCAGCTTCAAGAGGTTTTCCTCCATGGAGTGGTATTCAAAATGGGTGGTAATCTGGTCGGAATTGGGGTCGTCCGCCGGGTGCTGCACCGGGCAGAAGTCCCAGATTTCATTCTCCTGGGGGATAACCACCAGACCGCCGGGGTGCTGGCCGGTGGTACGGCGGACGCCCACACAGCCGGTGGCCAGACGCATTTCCTCCGCCTTGCCCACGTGCTTGCCCCGCTCGGAAAGGTACTTTTTCACATAGCCGAAGGCGGTCTTTTCCGCCACCGTACCCACGGTGCCTGCCCGGAAAACATGGGATTTTCCGAACATTTCCACACAATAGGCGTGGGCCCGGGACTGGTATTCACCGGAGAAGTTCAGGTCGATATCCGGCACCTTATCGCCGCCGAAGCCCAGGAAGGTCTCGAAGGGGATGTTGAAGCCGTCCTTTTCAAAGGTGGCTCCGCACTTGGGACACACCGCATCGGGAAGGTCTGCGCCGCAGGCACAGCCCTTGGGCACCTGGAAGGTGGTGTACTTGCAATCCGGGTTGGGACAGCGGTAATGGGGCGGGAAGGAGTTAACCTCCGTAATGCCGGACATATAGGCAACAATGGAGGAGCCTACGGAACCACGGGAACCTACCAGGTACCCGTGCTCCAGGGAGTTTTGCACCAGCTTCTGGGCGGACATATAAATCACATCGTAGTGACAGCTGATAATGTCGTGGAGCTCCGTCTCCACCCGCTTGGTGATGAGCTCCGGGGGATTCTCTCCGTAAAGCCGGTGCAGCTTTCCGTACACCAGGCTTTTCAGATCCTCCACGGAGTTTTCAATCTTGGGAGCGAACAGGTTATGCGGGACAGGACGAAGGGTCTCGCACATATCCGCAATGAGATTGGGGTTGGTAATGACAATCTCCTTTGCCTTTTCCTCCCCTAAGTAGGAAAACTCCCGGAGCATATCGTCGGTGGTGCGGAAGTACAGAGGGTTACTCCGGTCGCAGTCCTCAAAGCCCTTGGTGGCCAGGAGGATATGGCGGAAAATCTCGTCCTCAGGGTTCAGGAAGTGGACGTCGCCGGTGGCTACCACCGGCTTTCCCAGAGCCTCGCCCAGGCGGACAATCTTCCGGTTGAATTCCCGCAGCTCCTCTTCCGTCTGGACAATGCCCTTGGCCAGCATAAAGGCGTTGTTTGCCAGGGGCTGGACCTCCAGGAAATCATAAAATTCTGCCAACCGCTTCACCTCGTCCTCGCATTTGTTGTCCAGAATCGCCTGGAACAGCTCGCCGGCTTCACAGGCAGAGCCGATAATCAGCCCCTCCCGGTACCGCAGCAGCTCGGACTTGGGAATCCGGGGCACCCGCTTGAAGTATTTGAGGTTGGCATCGGAAATCAGGTGGTACAGGTTCCGCAGACCCACCTGATTCTTGGCAAAGAGGATGATGTGCCGGGCGTGGCGGTTGTCAATCCGGCTCTGGGAGCGCAGCCCCATCATGGCGGGGTTAATCTCCTGCAGCCGGGAAAGCTCCAGCTCCCGGAGCTTGTCCGTGAGCTTATGGAAGATGAGGCCGCAGGTGACCGCATCGTCTCCTGCCCGGTGGTGGTTAAAGTCCGGCAGGCTCAGGGCGTTGGACACCACATCCAGCTTAAACTTATTCAAGTGGGGCAGCAGATTCTGGGAGAGAATCAGGGTATCCACGGAGGTAAAGCCATAAGGCAGTCCCTGTTTCCGGCAGGCCTCCCGGATGAAGCCGGTGTCAAAGTCTGCATTGTGGGCAACCAGCACCCGGTCTCCCACAAATTCCAGAAATTCCGGCAGCACTTTTTCAATACTGGGGGCGTCTGCCAGCATGGCATCGGTGATGCCGGTCAGCTCCACGATTTTCTGCTCTAAGCGTCTGCCCGGGTTCACAAAGGTCTGGAACCGGTCCAGCTCCTTGCCGCCCTGCATCCGCACAGCGCCGATTTCGATAATCTCGTCCTTCTGGGAGGACAGGCCGGTGGTTTCCAGGTCGAAGGCCACGTACTCTCCGTCAAATTCCATATCAGCGGAGCCGTGAACCACCACCCGGTCGTCCACGTCGTTGACATAATACCCTTCACAGCCATAGAGAATCTTGATGTTCTCATCGGTGCCTGCCACCTTGGCCTTGGAGGCGGCCTTCATGGCGTCGGGGAAGGACTGGACACAGCCGTGGTCGGTGATGGCGATGGCCCGGTGTCCCCAGGCGGCCGCCTGCTTCACCGCCTCCGCCGTGTTGGTCAGGGCGTCCATATTGCTCATGGTGGTATGCAGGTGCAGCTCCACCCGCTTGCCTTCGGTGGCCGTATCCTGCCGCTTGGGCATGGAGCCGGGCATAATGCCGAAGGGCTTGAGCACCATTTCGTTGTCGTACCGGTTTTCCGTGGGCTTGCCCTTTACCTGAATCACCGAACCCTCCCGGATGGCCTCCAGAATGGGCTTGGCCTCGTTGTTGTCCATGTAGCGGTTCACCCGGACGGAGCCGGTGTAGTCGGTCATGTCAAAGTTAATCACCCAGGCGTTGTTCTTCTTCAGCTCCTTGTGCTCCACATGGAACACCTTGCCCTCCACAATCACAAAGCCCTGGTTCAAATCCACCTCCGACATGGGGATGGGTTTGCCCTGGAAGGGCTTGCCGTAGATGGTCTGGGACTGCTGAGCCTGCTGGGACTGGGGCTGGGCCTTCTCCGGGGCCTTTCCGGACCCGGGCTGGGGGATTGACTCCATCATGTCCTGGCGCATTTGCTCCATGGCGGCAAAGAGCTGCGCCCCTTCCAGATTCTCACCGGAGTGGATTTCCACCTGGGCCTGGGCGGCAAACCGCTCCGCAAGGCTCCGGCACACCCCGGGGACGCAGGCTTCCAAAGCCTTCTTTCCGTTGGCCCGGAGCTGGATGTGAAGGGTGTTCCCCTCCCAACGCCATCCGGCCCCGGCTAAAGCCGCCCGGCTCAGGGAGTCCTCCCGGACAAACAGCTCCATAAGCTCCCGGGGATGGATTTTCGTCAGCTGGGAGGCAGGATGCACCGCCTGGAGGTGCAGGCTCTCCAGTCCGTACAGCCCTGCCACCACCTGGGCCACCCCATCCAGATCCCACTGGGGGATGTAATCTTCCGTATGAAGCACCAGAGAAACCCCCCGCTTCACCGGGTCGATTTCTCCCGCCACAATGGCCGCCTGAGAAAGGGCCGGGGCCAGATTCTCAGGCGGCGCAAAGTCCGGAAACATATTCAAAAACAGGGTTGTGTTTTCCATAATTTCCTCAAAGTTCCTGGATGCGCTTCAAAAGGGCCGGCAGCAGCTCCTCGTAGGGAAGCTTGGCAATCTGCTGTCCCTTTTCAAAGAGCATTCCGCAGCCGTCGCCACCGGCGATGCCGATGTCTGCCTCCCGGGCCTCTCCCGGGCCGTTGACGATGCATCCCATCACCGCCACGGTAATGGGCTTCTGGCAGTCTTTCAATGCCGCATCCACCTGGTTTACCAGGCCAATCAAATCAATTTTCGTTCTGCCGCAGGTGGGGCAGGAGATGATGTTGACCCCATCCTTTCGCAGACCTGCTGCTTTCAGAATGTCCTTGGCGGCGTAGACCTCCTCCACCGGGTCGTCGGTAAGGCTCACCCGGATGGTATCGCCGATCCCGTCCAAAAGCAGCGCACCGATGCCCATGGCGGACTTGATCATGCCCATCCGCACCGGGCCGGTTTCCGTCACGCCGATATGCAGGGGGGAGTCACACCGGCTGCGGAACAGCCGGGCAGCTGCCACCATGGTGGGGACGGTGGAGGACTTCATGGACACGCAGGTATCGTAAAAGCCCTGCTTTTCCAGCAGTTCCAGGTGGGAAAAGGCGCTTTCCACCAGGGCTTCCGCCGTGGGGTGGCCGTATTTCTCCAAAAGCTTTTTATCCAGGCTGCCGCCGTTGACGCCGATACGGATGGGGATGTGCTTCTCCTTGCACACCTCCACCACCGCCTGCACCCGGTCGTCCCCGCCGATGTTGCCGGGGTTGATGCGGATTTTGGCAGCACCCCCCTCTGCAGCGGCGATAGCCAGCTTATAGTCGAAATGAATGTCTGCCACCAGAGGAAGAGGCGAAGCGGCGCAAATCTCCCGGAAGGCAGCAGCTGCTGCTTTGTCCGGCACCGCCAGACGGGCAATCTGGCAGCCTGCTGCCTGGAGCCTTCCAATCTGGGCAAGGCAGCCTTCCACATCCGTGGTTTTGGTATTGAGCATGGACTGAATGGCAACCGGCGCACCGCCGCCAATGGGAACGCTTCCCACCATTATTCTTTTTGTCATGGTGTTCACCCCTTGAAAATCATAAATACATCCTTGAAAAGAATCACAGCCATAAGACCCAGAAGCAGAAGCATTCCTGCGCCGTGGATATAGCCCTCATACTTGGGATTGACCTTCTTCCGGGTCACAGCCTCAATGGCGGTGGTAATCAGCAGTCCCACCACCCGGCCGCCGTCCAGGGCGGGGATGGGCAGCAGGTTCATCACCGCCAGGTTGATGGAGATGAAGGCCCCGAAATACAGCATATTGAGAAGGGCATCCAGGGCCGTTGCGGAAGCCTCTGCCGTGTCGGACATAATCTGCACAATGCCCACAGGGCCGGTCATATCCTTAAGCCCTGCCTGGCCGCTGACCAGCATTTGCAGGCTCAGCCGCACCGTCCGCACAATGTTGATGCCGGTGTTCCAGGAATAGGAGATGGTCTCCCCCAAAGTAGCGGGGACGGTTTCAAAGTTGATGCCGTACCGCTCCGACTGGGTGCCGTCCTCGTTGGTAAACAGGTGGGTTTCCATCTTGAAATCCTCCAGCAGCACCTTCTGACCCTGGCGCTCCACCAGAATGTCATAGGTGTCTCCGGGGTTTAAGGAGAGGAGCATGGAAAAGTCGGAGGAGACATAGATTTTCTCTCCGTTTACTTCCAGAATCCGGTCTCCGATGTGCAGGCCTTCTTCGTAGACTACCGTATTGCCCTGCTCCGCCTGGCCGATTACCGGCACCACAAACTGTTCGTTGGGCAGGAAGATGAAAAAGAGCAGCAGCATGCCGGCGATGAAGTTCATGGCGGCACCGGCCACCAGAATGATCAGCCGCTTCCACCAGGCCGCCTTGCCGAAGGCCCGGCTGTCCTCCGAGTCTCCGTCCTCACCCTCCATGGCGCAGAAGCCGCCGAAGGGGATGCACCGCAGGGAGTAGGTGGTCTCCCCCACCTGCTTCTTGAAAATCGCCGGCCCCATGAACAGGGCAAATTCATTTACCCGGACACCGGACAGCTTCGCCGCCACAAAATGTCCCAGCTCGTGAATGAAGATTAAAAAGCTAAAGAATAAAATGGCAAATACAATACTCATACAACGCCTCGCTCATAGAAATTTTTATGTCCGGCAACTCCGCACCGTCTTTCGTGCCAGGGCATCCGCCGCCAGAATCTCCTCCAGGGTGGGATTTTCCACGAAGGGCACCGCCTCCACGGCCCGGCGAACCAGCTCATAAATATCATAAAAGCCGATTTCATCCTGCAAATACAGGGCAACCGCCTCTTCGTTGGCACCGTTCATGGCGGCGCAGCTGTTGCCTCCCCGGGCTGCACATTCCTTTGCCAGAGCCAGGCAGGGAAACGCCTCCATGTCCGGGGCCTGAAAGGTAAGGCTGCCGCAGGTGAGCAAGTTGAGAGGCTCCACCGGGCAGGGCTGCCGCTCCGGGTAAGTCATAGCCAGCTGGATGGGAAGGCGCATATCCGGGCTTCCCAGCTGGGCCATCACCGCACCGTCGGTAAACACCACCAGGCTGTGGACGATGCTCTGCCGGTGAATCACCACGTCCACCTGCTCCAAAGGCAGGCGATAGAGCCGCATGGCCTCAATCACTTCCAGTCCCTTGTTCATAAGGGTAGCACAGTCGATGGTGATTTTCGGCCCCATCTTCCAGTTGGGATGCTTCAAGGCATCGGCCTTAGTAACAGATTGGAGCTGCTCCCGGCTCATGCCGAAGAAGGGGCCGCCGGAGCAGGTAAGCAAAATCCGGCGAATCTCCTCATGGCGGCGGGAGCCCATGAGGCACTGGAAAATGGCGGAGTGTTCCGAGTCCACGGGGATAATCTCACAGCCGTATTTTTCCGCCTCTGCCATCACCAGTTCCCCGGCGCACACTAAGGTTTCCTTGTTGGCAAGGCCGATGCGCTTGCCTGCCCGGATGGCAGCCAGGGTGGGCTTCAGCCCCACCATGCCCACCACCGCCGTGATGACGCAGTCCGCCGACGGGATGGAGGCCGCTTCCAGCAGGCCCTCCTCGCCGGACAGAACCCGGATGGGCAAATCGGAAATTGCCTGGGAAAGGGCCTGGGCTGCCTCTTCCGTGGCCATCACCGCCAGCTCCGGCCGAAACTCCCGGCACTGCTCTGCCATCCGCTCCACCTGGGTTCCGGCGGTAAGGGCCGCCACCTTCAACCCCAGGTGCTTTACAATGTCCAGGCTCTGCCGGCCGATGGAGCCGGTGGAGCCCAGGATACTTACACATTTTACCATATTATTTCACCACAGGAATCAAAAGTATCAAAACTTCCGTCAGGGGTGCCACGATACATACAGAGTCGAACCGGTCCAGCACACCCCCGTGCCCCGGCATCAGGTGGCCGTAGTCCTTGATACCCACCTGCCGCTTGATGGCGGAAAAGCACAGATCGCCGAACACCCCGGCAAAGGAGCCTACGAAGCCGTACACCGCTCCGTACAGGTAGTTGACCTCCAGGTGGAAGGCTCTTTCCACCACCAGGCAGTATACAAGCATTCCCACAATGGCAGCTACCACGCCGCCAACCACCCCTTCTACCGTCTTTTTGGGGCTGATAATGGGGGACAGCTTATGCTTTCCCAGAAATCTGCCTGTAAAGTATGCCCCGGTATCGGACAAAAAGGCCATGACAAAGGGGACAACTACCAAAAAACGCCCGGTTTCATAGGACAAAAGCCGGATCAGGGCGGAAAGAAGGAAGGGAATCACCAGTCCGCCCACATAGCAAAGGGCCAGCTGACCCACCGGCAGCTGGGCTTTGGAGTGAAGCAGCTCCCCAAAAAGCACTGCCGTAAACACCAGGCCCAGGCACAGTCCCCACAGGTAGCCCATCCCATAGCCGCACCACACCGGCACCAGAAAGGCCGCCACGGCGGTATAGGCCACCAATCGCTTCTTTTTTACCAGCCCGGTGGCCCAGAGAAGCTCATGGGCTCCGATGGCGCACAGCAGGCCGAACACATAGGCAGCCCCGATTTTCGGCACCACCAACAGCACCACAACCAGCACCACAACCAATACGGCACCGGTAATAATCCGTGTTTTCAAATCTTACACGCCTCCAAACCGGCGGTTCCGCCGGTGATATTCCAAAATCGCTTCATCCAGATCCGCCGGGGTAAAGTCCGGCCACAGCACATTCATAAACACAAGTTCGGAATAGGCCGACTGCCACAAAAGGAAATTGCTCAGCCGCATCTCCCCGGAGGGTCGGATAATCAGCTCCGGGTCCGGCACATCCTTGGAATACAGGTACTGGGAAAATACATCTTCCGTCAATTCCTCCGGCTGACGGACACCATTTGCCACATCCCGGGCAAATTCCCGGGCGGCCTTCACAATCTCGTCCCGGCCGCCGTAGTTCAGGCAGAAGTTCACCTGCACCCCTTCATAGCAGGCAGACCGCTCCTGAGCCTCCAGGCACAGGGTTTGCAGCTTCTTGGGCAGGCGGCTCAAATCTCCAAAAAAGCAGAAGCGCACATGGTTTTTCTCCATGTCCCGCAGGCCCTCCCGGATGTACTTCCCCAGAAGGGTCATCAGGCCGCTGATTTCCTTTTCCGGCCGCTTCCAGTTCTCCGTGGAGAAGGCGTAGACCGTCAGGTACTCCACCCCCAGGCTGCGGCAGTAGTTGGCAATCTTCCGAAAGGTCTCACCTCCCGCTGCGTGACCAGCGGTTCTGGGCAGGCCCCTGTTTTTGGCCCACCGGCCGTTTCCGTCCATAATGATGGCAATGTGCCGGGGCACCGGCAGGGTCTTTCCCCCGATAACAGCTTCTGCCATGATTTCACCTCTTTTGATAAATGAGTGGGGGCGCAAGCGCCCCCACAAAGTCCGGCAATCAGATTGCCATCAGTTCCTTTTCCTTGGCAGCAAGGGCTTCATCCGCCTTCTTGATGTGCTTATCCAGCATATCCTGCAAATCCTTTTCCGCCTTTTTCTGCTCGTCTTCCGTGATTTCAGACTTCTTCTTCAAAGCCTTCACGTAGTCCATGCCGTCTCTGCGGATGTTCCGCATGGCCACCTTGGCATCCTCGGCATACTTCTTTACCTGCTTGGTCAGCTCCTTACGCCGCTCCTCCGTCAGCTGGGGGAACACCAGGCGGATGACCCGTCCGTCGTTCTGGGGGTTGATGCCCAGGTCGGAGGTGAGGATTGCCTTCTGGATGGCTTTCAGCAAAGTGCCGTCCCAGGGCTGAATCACCAGGGTACGGGCGTCGGGAGAGGAGATGGTAGCCACACCGGAAAGTGCAGTCTCCTGTCCATAATATTCCACGGTAATCCGGTCAAGAACCTTGGCGTTGGCACGGCCGGCACGGACGGCGCCGAAATTTTCCGCCAGCACGTCCAGGGTTCTGGACATTTTTCTCTCGTATTCCTTAAAATCCACGCTCATTTAGATTTCCTCCTTCACAATGGTTCCGATTTTTTCACCGCATACCACGCGGATGATGTTCTGGGGGTCCTTCAGGGCAAAGCAGGCCAGCACCATATGGTTGTCCATAGCCAGGGTCATGGCGGTGGTGTCGGTGGCCTTCAGGTGCTGGGCCAGCACCTGGTCGTAAGTCAAAGTATCGTATTTCACCGCCGTGGGGTCCACGTTGGGGTCGGCAGAATAAATGCCGTCCACATTCTTGGCAAGCAGAATGGCGTCGGCTTCAATCTCCACGCCCCGGAGCACTGCACCGGTGTCGGTGGAGAAATAGGGGTTGCCGGTACCGGCGGCAAAGAGCACTACCTTACCGTCGTTTAAGTACCGCTCCGCCGTGTCCCGGGTAAAGTACTCTGCAAACTTGTTCATCTCCACAGCGCTGAGCACCCGGGCATCCACGCCCTGCTTCTCCAGGGCGTCCGCCACGGCAATGGCGTTCATCACGGTAGCCAGCATGCCCATGGCGTCTCCGTGGGAACGCTGCATTTTGTCTGCCCCGTCCTTCACGCCACGCCAGAAATTGCCGCCGCCTACCACCAGGCCTACCTGGACACCCATGTCCACGCACTGCTTGATGACCCGGCACACATCGTTGACAATATCAAAGTTCAGACCCCTGTGGGCTTCCCCGGCCAGGGCCTCACCGCTGATTTTCAGAAGAATTCGCCGATATTTGATTTGAGGCAAATCACTCACTCCTTCCTTATCTTTCCCTATTTTAATATAATTCCGGGAAATTGACAACCATAATTTCGCAAAATTATCAATTTGTTTCTATTTTTCTCCGATCCCTCCCGGTTCCGGAAAAAATCTTCCCTTTGGGCGAATTTCAGTTGCAAAAAAATCTTTTTTGGGTTATAATATCCATTATTTTATAAAGTTACCAAAAGAGAGGGATACCACAATGGCTGAAGTTACGGAAAGTAAAAATTTCATCCATGCCTTTATTGAAGAAGACATTGCCCCCGAGGGCCGCTTTGCTGGAAAAACCGTCCATACCCGGTTTCCGCCGGAGCCCAATGGCTACCTGCACATCGGTCACTGCAAGGCGCTGATTATCGATTTCGGCACTGCCGAGAAGTTCGGCGGCATCTGCAACCTGCGGATGGACGACACCAACCCCACCAAGGAAGATGTGGAGTTTGTGGAGGCCATTCAGGAGGACATCCACTGGCTGGGCTTTGACTGGGGCGACCGGTTCTTCTACGGCTCTGACTACTTTGAAAAGACCTACGAGCTGGCAGAGGAACTGATTCAGAAGGGGCTGGCTTATGTGTGCGAGCTGACCCCGGAGCAGTTCAAGGAATACCGGGGCGACCTGAACACCCCTGCCGTCTCCCCCTACCGGGACCGTCCCATCGAGGAAAACCTGGATTTGTTCCGCCGGATGCGTGCCGGAGAGTTCCCGGACAACGCCATGACCCTGAGAGCCAAAATTGATCTGGCTTCCGGCAACTTCAATATGCGGGACCCGGTTATCTACCGGATTCGCCATATGCACCATCACCGCCAGGGGGACAAGTGGTGCATCTACCCCATGTACGACTTTGCCCACCCCATTCAGGACGCCCTGGAGGGAATCACCCACAGCCTGTGCTCCCTGGAATTTGAGAACCACCGGCCCCTTTACAACTGGGTGGTAGAGCATGTCAGCGTTCCCCACCATCCCCGACAGATTGAGTTTGCAAGACTTGGCATCGACCACACGGTGCTGTCCAAGCGGAAGCTCCGCCAGCTGGTGGAGGAAGGCCGGGTCTCCGGCTGGGACGATCCCCGGATGCCCACCCTCTGCGGTCTGCGCCGCCGGGGCTACACCCCCAAGTCCATCCGCAACTTCTGCGACCGGGTGGGCGTGGCCAAGTCCCCCAACACCATTGAGTTTGGCTTCCTGGAGCACTGCCTCCGGGAGGATCTGAACGAGACAGCCCAGCGGGTCATGGCGGTCATCAAGCCGGTGAAGCTCACCATCACCAACTACCCGGAGGGCCAGAGCGAGACCTTCCAGGTGGAGAACAACCCGGTGGACGAGAACGCCGGCACCCATGCCGTCACCTTCTCCCGGAATCTGTGGATTGAAGCCGACGACTTCATGGAGACCCCCATCCCCAAGTACAAGCGCCTGACCCCCAACGGCCCGGAGTGCCGTCTGAAAGGTGCTTACCTCATCACCTGCACCGGCTGCGTCAAGGACGAAAACGGCAACGTGGTGGAGGTGCTGGCTACCTACGACCCCGCCTCCCAGGGCGGCAACCCGGCTGACGGCCGGAAGGTCAAGGGTGCTACCATCCACTGGGTGGACGCCAACAACTGCTGTGAGGCCGAGGTTCGCCAGTACGATAACCTCTTTGACGATCCCGATCCCGATGCCTCCGGCAAGGACTTCCTCAGCTGCCTGAACCCCCACTCCCTGGAGGTGCTCACCGGCTGCAAGGTGGAAGCCAGCCTGAAAGACGCCAAGGCTCCCGCCTCCTACCAGTTCCTCCGTCTGGGCTACTTCTGCCCCGACAGCAAGGATTGCACTCCGGATCACCTGGTCTTCAACCGTTCCGTGAGCCTGAAGGACAGCTACAAGCCCGGAAAATAAGTGCTTTATCAAAAAACCAAAAGGAATGGGGGCTTCTCTTCCTTTTGGTTTTTTGATTTATTATCACCGTATTTCTATATCCCAATGTTCTGCGCATCAACCATCATCGTGTGTATGCTTTCGTGACTTGCAATCTGGGAGGAACCATGAAAATTGCTCGATTCCTGATATTTCTCATTCTTTGGGGTATGTTGGCTTCCTGTTCAGCAGAGGCAGGCTCTTCTGCTGACTTTCCGGCGTATACCGGAAGCTTGG
>DVFK01000056.1 GCA_018713285.1 Candidatus Faecousia excrementigallinarum | reverse complement strand
GCCCTGCTGGTTCCCCTGGCGGAGATTCTGGGGGTGACGGTGACGGAGCTGCTGCTGTGCCGCCGACAAGAGGAGGATGAGAAGCTGGACAGCGGCACCGTGGAAGCGGTGGTGAAAACCGCCATTCAGTATCCCCAGGAGAAACCGGAGCGGGCCTACCGGAGAAAGAGCCGCTGGTTTTTCTGGTATCCCATTTGCCTGCTGGCAGGTCTTGCCGGGCTGTGGGGGAATGTGCTGATGGGGATGAGCATGGCTGTGGTACCCACGCCGGTGTGTTTGGGAGCGGTGTTCGGCGCTTACTTCTGCTTTTTTGCCCGTATAAAGCTGCCGGAGCTATACGACAAGTATTCCTTGAGCTTGGTTTATGACGGCTTTTTCCGGATGCACCTGCCGGGGATACGCTTTCATAACGGGAACTGGCCTGACATCGTTACTGTTGGTCGGGTGTGGAGCTGTGCTGTGATGGTGGTGATGCCGCTGGTGAATTTGGTGTTGGGGATGCTGATTCCAGAGGGGAGCGAATTCGTGATGCTCTTGGTGGTGATGGCGCTGGCAATGGGCGGGCTGTTCGTTCCGATGTATGTTGTTGCGAAAAAATGAAATAACCCAGGGCCGCCGGAACTGCCGGCGACCTTTTTGCGCCTTGCGGAAAAACAGAAAAATTTTTATAATCAAAGTGTCAGAACCAGGTGAACCGGGTCGTATTGGGGATAGAGGCCTCAAAACAGTAAGGAAGGTGATACATCGTGGATCAGATGCAAGCCAGTCGACTGGTCAGCCGGTATGCCGACATGATTCTTCGCATCAGTTACCAGTATCTGAAGCAGACCTGCGACGCCGAGGATATGTTCCCATCTCCTGAGATGCGCAAAAAATGCCCGGACAGCATAAGTTGTCCGGGCAATGTTTATTCCATGCGCCTACCGCATTTGGGGCAGTAGGTAAAGTCTTCGGAAATAGGGCTGCCGCAGTAGGGGCAGAAGCCGTTTGCGTGCTGCTGCGTCTGGGGTGCAGAAGGGGCGGGGCGATCCCAGGGGTCTGCCTCTTTTTGGGGGGCTTTCTGCTCCTTGCTCCACTGAATACACAGCACCAGCCGGTAGCCGGTAATCCCCACAATAAACAGACCGGGAATCAGCATGAGCCAGGCACCCATGGACACCACCACGCCGCACCAGATCAGGGCAAAGACCAGGGCAAAAATACAGCCGCCCAGGGTCATCACCTTTCCAGCCTTCCGTTCCTTGTCCCGATCCCAAGCCATACTCACACCTCCAGATAGCCCTGGAGGACTTTCAGGGTGTTGTAGATCCCATCCATGTGGCTGCGCTCGTAGCCGTGGCTGGCGTAGACGCCGGCACCAATCAGGCCATGGCGCAGGTCGTGGCCGGAGCGCAATGTGGCTTCCACGTCGGAGCCGTAGTGGGGGTACACGTCTACTGCGTAGTCAGCGCCGGTTTTCTTGGCGGCGTCAATGAGCTTTCCTACCACTTCGTAGCTGTAGGGGCCGCCGGAATCCTTGGCGCAGATGCTCACCTGCCGCTCGGTGCAGCTCAGGCCATCGCCCACGCAGCCCATGTCCACGGAAATGGCTTCCGTGACCCCGGCGGGGACAGAAGCGGAGCCGCCGTGACCCACTTCCTCGTAAACGGTGATGTGGGCGTAGGTTTTCCGGGCGGGGGTGATGTGGTTGTCAGCAAGATACTTGGCAAAGCCCAGCAGAATGCCTACGGACAGCTTATCGTCCAGGAACCGACTTTTCAGATAGCCGGAGGCCGTGCGCCGGGTGCGGGGGTCAAAGCAGACGTAGTCCCCAACCTCGATGCCCAGTTTCCGGGTATCTTCGGCGGAAGACACGTCTTCGTCCAGCACCACTTCCATGGCGGCGTACTCCCGCTTGGTATCGCCGTAGGCACCGTTGACATGCACCGAAGCGTTGCACAGCTGGAAGGTGCCCTCGATGGTTTTGCCGGAGCGGGTGTAGACGGTGACGTTTTCCGCTTCGCCATTTTCCGGCCGCATACCGCCGATGGCGGTCAGCTGGAGCCGGCCGTTGCCCTTGATCTGGCTGACCATGCCGCCCAGAGTGTCACAGTGGGCTTCCAGAAGCAGACCGTCGTCTTCTGCCTTGCCCCCAAGGTCTGCCAGCACGCCGCCTTTGGTGGTGATTTCCGCTGCAAAGCCCAGCTTCTCAAAAGCCTGCTTTACCCAAATGGCAGCGCTTTCGGTAAAACCGGAGGGGGAGTCAATGGCAAGCAGCGCGGCGGTCTGCTCCCAGGCATATTCTGCATAGTTACGATCAATCATATTGTCCTCCTAATAATAAATAGTGCCAGACACCAGCCACTTCCCGCATGAAGTGGTTAATCATCTGTCCGGGGCGGGATGTCCGGGCGGGAATGCCCACAAACTCCACACCGCTTTTTTTCGCAAACAGGCTGGCCCGGAACAGGTGGTATTCGCTGGAAACTACACCCAGTTTCTGGGGCCGCTGGCCGGTTTTTTCTTCAATCAGATCCAGAGTAAAATTCAGGTTCTCCCAGGTGGAGGTGGCTTTGTCTTCCATCCAGATCCGCTCCGGATCAATGC
>DVFK01000006.1 GCA_018713285.1 Candidatus Faecousia excrementigallinarum | reverse complement strand
GGTTTTTGTTTCTGTTCCGCCAGTGCGTCCCGCATGGCTTGGAACATAGCGGCGGTCACAGCTTCTCCCGGCTGTTCCCCGTTGTCAATGTCTTTCTTAATGTCCCGCAGGATAGCCAGGAACACATTTTTGATTTTTTCAATCTCCGCTTCATGTTCCCCTATCTTTTGGGCGTTCAAAAGCTGTAAATCCTGCTTCGCTTCTGCCCGGTGTTCCGGGTGTTCTTTCATCAGGTCGGACAGGGAAGCCGTTGCCATCTCGATAAGCTGGTTTCTTGCTGTTATGCCCTTTGCCGCCGTATCCTGAAAATAAATCCGTATCAAATCTATCAGCTTGGGAAAATTCCTGTGTTCCAACAGACGGTTGAGGATTTGCACATCAACAGCACCCGTCACAAGCCCCCTCACGGCCCCCTCTGACAAGCCTAATTCAGAAATATCGTAACTTTTACGGACGCTCACGGTAGACAAGCCCAGTATGTAGTCTGTCGATACCTTAAATTCCTTTGCCACACCTATGAGAATATCACTGCTGACCGTTCTTGTTTCGCCGCTGACAATGCGGCTCAACTGGGAAGCGGAAACGCCTATCTTCTCCGCAAGCTCCTTTTGTGTGATGTGGTTCCCGTTGCATAAATCGGAAATCCGCTGTCCGGGTGTTCCGGGTAAAGCCATAAAATGTATTTCCTCTGCACATTCTATTATACAGATGAATTACAAAAATGCAATTATTGCATAATTTTAATGATACATTTTTCGTGTGCTGGCCATAATGCTACATGCGTTTCTTTGCGTGGTAATTGCCTGTGGGATTATATTTTTCCCTGGGTATGGCTCGCTTCGCCACCTCGAAAGACGCAGCGGTGAGTTTAGGTATTGGAATGTATCTATGTATTGTCACCGTCACCTGTACCGGTATTGTGCTTATGAGAATAAAAAACAAGCTGTAAAACATATGGGCCAACCCCTGCTTGGGAGTTGGCCCATGATATTATTTTGCAAAGAATGCGTCTGCGGTTTCCAGCACCCGGTCGATGTCCTCGTTGGTATGGGCGTTGGAGAGGAAGATGGCTTCAAACTGGGAGGGGGCGAAGTAGAAGCCGTGGCTTAGCATATGGCGGAAGTAATCTCCAAAGCGTCCGGTATCGGAGGTCTTGGCGGTTTCGTAATCCACCACAGCCTTGTCCGTGAAGAACAGGCAGGCAAGAGATCCGGTACCGGTGACCTGAGCTGCTGCGCCCCGGCGGCTGACAATTTCCCGCAAGCCCTTGCGGAGCCGATCCCCCAGGGCGTTGACATGGGTATATACCTCCGGGTGGTTCTGCAAAATGTTCAGCTGGCAGATGCCTGCCGCCATGGCCACCGGGTTGCCGCTGAGAGTGCCGGCCTGGTAGACCCGGCCCACCGGGGAGATGGTTTCCATAATCTCTCTTCTGCCGCCGTAAGCGCCCACAGGCATACCAGCACCCACAATCTTTCCGAAAGTGGTCAAATCCGGAGTGACCCCAAAGACCCCCTGGGCACCTTGCAGTCCCAGGCGGAAGCCGGTAATCACTTCGTCAAAAATCAGGAGGGTGCCATGCTGGTCACACAGCTTTCGCAGGCCCTGGAGGAACCCCTCCTTGGGGGTCACCACGCCCATGTTGGCTGCCACCGGCTCGATAATCACCGCCGCCACCTGACCGGGATTATCCAGCAGAAGCTGCTCTACGCTTCCTAAGTCGTTATACACGGCAGTCAGGGTATCAGCAGCGCAGCCGCCGGGGACACCGGCGCTGTCCGGCACACCATTGGTCATAACGCCGGAACCGGCCTTTACCAGCATGGCGTCGCAATGGCCGTGGTAGCAGCCGGCAAACTTGATAATCTTATCCCGCCCCGTAAAGCCACGGGCGGCCCGGATGGCGCTCATCACCGCTTCCGTGCCGGAGTTTACCATCCGCACCATCTGGATGGAGGGCACCAGGTCGCACACCAGCTGGGCCATGGTCACCTCCGCCTCGGTAGCTGCGCCAAAGCTCAGGCCATTTTTGGCGGCTTCCATGGCAGCTTCCAGCACCGCCGGGTGGTTATGCCCCAGAATCATGGGCCCCCAAGAGCCGATGTAATCCGTGTACTGATTACCATCCACATCCCAAATCTTTGTTCCCTGGGCCTTGGTGATGAACCGGGGGCACTCCCCTACGGAGCCAAAGGCACGCACCGGGCTGTTAACGCCGCCGGGAATCAAGTGCTTTGCTTTTTCAAACAGTTCTTCCGATCTTGTCATACTTTTACCACCTTTTAACCAATCCGGCCTTCGTCAATCCAGCCTGCCAGCTCCTGGGCATAGTAGGTGATGAGGATATCCGCTCCGGCTCTGAAAATATTCACTGCGGTTTCGCAGGCCACCTGGGTTTCGTCAATCCAGCCCTTCTGGGCGGCGGCTTTGATCATGGCGTACTCGCCGCTGACGCTGTAAGCGGCGGTGGGCACCATGGGGAAGCGGTCGGCAATCTCCTTCACCACATCCAGGTAAGCCATGGCAGGCTTGACCATGAGAATGTCTGCGCCCTCCTGCAAATCCAGCTCTGCTTCCTTTACGCCCTCCATCCGGTTGTGGAAGTCCATCTGGTAGCTTTTCCGGTCGCCGAAAGAGGGGGCGGACCCGGCGGCCTCCCGGAAGGGGCCGTAGAAGGAGGAGGCATACTTCACCGCATAGGACATGATGGGGGTATTTTCATAGCCGTTCTTGTCCAGCTCCCGGCGGATGGCCAGAATCCGGCCGTCCATCATGTCGGAAGGTGCCACCATATCCGCACCGGCCTGGACATGGGACAAAGCAATCTGGGCCAGCCGGGGCAGGGTCTTGTCGTTGTCCACATCGTGACCGCAGAGGATGCCGCAGTGGCCGTGGGAGGTATACTCGCACATACACACATCCGTCACATAGTAGAGGTTGGGGAAGGCTTCCTTTGCCTGGCGGAGAGCCTTCTGCACCACGCCATCCTCTGCCCAGGCGGAGCTGCCCCGTTCGTCTTTATGGTCGGGGATGCCAAAGAGCATCACAGAGGGGACTCCGGCCTTGGACAGGGCCTCCAGCTTATAAAGAAGTTTATCCGGGGAGTAGCGGAACTGACCCGGCAGGGTGGGAATCTCCTCCTCGATACCGGAGCCTTCCCGAACAAACACGGGATACATGAGAGAATTTTTGCTGATTCTGGTTTCCCGCACCATATTGCGGATGACGCCGCTGCCACGCAAGCGGCGGGGACGCTGTAACATTTCCATAGCCAACATTTCCTTTCTTACATCCATTGGCGGAGCATTTTTTCCGCCAGCAGAGTGCCTGTTTTTTCCGCTTCCTCCAGAGAAGCCACCGCCGAATCCACGGAATATTCTCCGGAAGGGGCGTGGTAATACAGCCCTGTCAGCCGCAGCTGCTGCCCATGGATCTGCGCATAGGCCGCCATGGGAGAAGAACAGCCGCCGTTCAGGCGGGTGACAAAGCCTCGCTCCGCCAGAGCCATATAGGAGGATTCCGGGTTGTTTACCGGCTGCAAGAAGCTGTAATCCTCTCCCAGCCTTCCCTGCACCGCCAGGATACCCTGTCCGGCGGCGGGAATCATCTCCGTCACCGGGTCAAACCGGCGGCAGATACGGCCGCCCAGTCCGGCCCGCTCCAGTCCGACGGCTGCCAGAATCAGGGCGGTGTACTGCCCCTCGTCCAGCTTCCGCAGTCGGGTGATGATATTGCCCCGCACCAGAGAAAAATTGGGACTGTCATAGAGCTTTGCCAGCTGGAGCTTTCTGCGAAGGCTGGATGTACCCATATTCAGCTCCGGCTTCTCTGCACCTCCCAAAGGCAGCACCAGGGCATCCCGGGGGTCGCCCCGCTGGGAAAAGGCCACCAGGGGCAAGTCGGGATTCACCTCCATGGGCATATCCTTCAGGCTGTGGACGGTGATGTCTACCTGTTCACTTAAGAGGGCATCGTCCAGCTCATTTACAAACAGGCCCTTGCCTCCCACCTTATCCAGGCTCTTGTCCAGGATTTTATCTCCGGTGGTTTTCATGGTCACCAGTTCCAGGTTCAGCTCCGGGTTGGCTTTTTGAATTGCCTCCATCACCAGCTTTGTCTGAGCCACCGCCAGGAGACTGTCCCGGCTGCCTACCTTGATGGTTCTCATTCTCCATCCTCCTCCAGGGAGCGGCGCAAGCCCTCCATACAGATTTTCAGCTGCTGGGCGTCCAGGTATTCCCGCAGTCCGTAGAGCAGCTTGGCTACGGACTTCTGGGCGGCAACGGATACCGCCTGGGACAGGATTTTTCCGGTTTCCTGGGGAATTTCCAGCTCCCGGATGGCCTTCTGGCTGCGCCAGGCCACCTCCTGCCCCGTCACTTCACCGATATGCTGCACCAGGGGCACCCATTCCCGGAAATCGTACCAGTGGGAGAATTCCCCCTCGTACTCTGAAAGCAGCTCTCTTGCCTTCTGGGTCTGGGCCACATCCTCCTCCCGGAGTGCACCCCCCAGATCGTCCACATCGTACACGGACAGCTGATGGCAGTCTTTCAGACGGGGGTCCACATCCCGGGGGACTGCCAAGTCCACAATGGTCACAGGGTTGGGCAACTCCAGCGCCTCCACCGCCTCTTTTTTGATGGTGTAGTGGGGGCTGGAGGTAGCGCTGAGAACAATATCCATCTGGGGAAGATAGGCCATCCGCTCCTCGTAGGGAATGGCCCGGCAGCCGGCGGGGATAATAGCATCCCGCCCCTTATACTGCCGCAGGGTCATGAGCACCTGACAGCCCCGGCCCCGCAGCTCTGCCGCCGCCAGACGGCCCATCTCTCCGTTGCCGATAACCATACACTTTTTATTTTCCAGCGTGCCCAGCTTTTCTTCCAGCAGTTCCAAGGTACCCACCGCCATGGAGCGGTTTACCGCCGTCAGGCGCAAATCGGTTTTTACCCGCTTGGCCGCCGTCACCGCATCCCGGAACAGCACCTCCAGCACCGTATCTGCACTCTGGTATGCCCGGGAAAAGCCAATGGCCTGCTTCACCTGGGTGAGAATCTGGTCTTCTCCGAAAATCTGGGAGCGGAGGCCGCAGGCCAGCTCCATGAGATAATGCACCGCCTCTTTGCCCTGTCGGTGCTGGAAGAAGCTGCGGTAGGCATCTTCCTCCACCCCCTTTAACCGGCACAAAAGGCCAAAGGGAGAGATGTCGCCCCCGTGGAGCCAGACTTCCGTCCGGTTGCAGGTGGAGAGAATCACACACCCCATATCCGGGTTTTCCTTTTTGATTTGCTGCAGAGCCTCGGCCAGGGAAGCCTTGGTGAAGGAGAAAATCTCCCGGATTTCCACCCCGGCTCTACTGTAGTCGATGCCCGCCATCCGAATGTCCAAACTCGTCACGCTCACTTCTTCTCTTGTTTCTCTTGCCGGGAATTTCGCTTTTCCCTGCGCTTGGCCTTACACCGGGCCTTTTTCTCCAAATAGCTTTGGCTCACCGGCTTCAGCTCCGCCTTTTCCAGGGCTCTGGTCCAGGGCCCCAGCATCTGCTTGATGAACACGATGCTCTCCGGGGGAAAATCGCTTTTTTTCGGAAGTCTCCCCAGCTCTTTGGCCTTCTCCTGCAAAAGGGAAATTGCCTTTTGGGTTTTTTCTGTCTGCAAGGTGCCTCACTCCCCGCAATGCTTCCCGGTCCAGTCCCGGCGGACGGTTTCCAGAATTCCCGGAACGGAAATTTCCTCCGCCAGCAGGAAGGGCTTGTCCCAGTGCTTTTTCAGTTGGGCAGCGCTTACCGGGCCGATGGCAACCGCCCGGGTTTTCTCCGGGATGGTGCCGAAATTTTCAAAGTAGGTTTTCACTGCCCAGGCGCTGCCGAAAATCAGGTAATCCATAGCTTCCGGGCTTTCCTGGACCGTGTAGCTGGTATCATAAAGGGGATATTCCCGGACAGTCAGGCCCTGGGCCCGCAGAATCCCGGGCACCGTATCGTCACTGAGGCGGGAGCGGAACAGGAGGATTTCCTCCTCTGCCTGTGCCACTTCACACAGCTTCTCCGCCATAGCCTTGCCGGTGGCAATCTCCGGGCACAAATCCGCCTGGATGCCGGCCTCTGCCAGGGTTTCCCCAGTGGATTTGCCAATGACGGCAAACTTACAAGCGGCAAGGCGGCGCAAATCCACCTTCTCCTCCCGGAGCCACCGGAAGAAGCACCGCACGCCGTTGGAACTGGTCAGGACAATCCACTTGGGTTTTCCGTCTGTAAGGCTTTCCAGGGAGTAATCCATACTCAGCCGCTCCACCTCACCGTGAAGAATCCGGTGGGTTTCTGCCCCCAGCTTTGCAAAGCCTTCTTCCAGCTTGGATACAAAGCTGTCGGTGCCCAGAAGCCCTACCTTTGCCCCTTCCAGGGGGTAGGCTACGGTGGGCTCCATATGCAGGGCTGCCACCTGTCCCACCACAATCACCGCCGGGGCCTGTACCTGGGCCTGTCTGGTCTTTTCTCCGATATTTTGCAAAGTGCCCCGCACCGTGGCCTTATGGGGGGCATTGCCGCCGGAGACCACCGCTGCCGGGGTATCCGGGGACTTTCCTGCCGCCATCAGCCGCTGGGCGATTTTTTCCAGAGAGGAAAGGCCCATGAGAAACACCAGCGTGCCGTCCAGGGCTGCCAGAGCCTCAATGGACTCGGGAAGCTCGTCTCCCAGCTTGTTGGTGTGGCCGGTAATCACATGGAAGCTCCGGCTCAGCTCCCGGTGGGTTACAGGAATGCCTGCCGCCGCCGGGATGGCAATGGAGGAGGAAATGCCCGGCACTTCCTCATAGGGAACCCCCGCCTCCTGCAAAGTGAGGATTTCCTCCCCGCCTCTGCCAAACACGAAAGGGTCTCCCCCTTTCAGCCGCACCACGTTTTTCCCCTGCTTTGCCAGCTGCACCAGCAGCTGATTGGTCTCCTCCTGGGGCATGGAATGGCGGCCGCACCGCTTTCCCGCCGGGTATTTTTCCGCCTTTGCCGCTGCCCGCAAAAGGGCATGGTCAATGAGGTCGTCATATACCACCGCATCGCAGGTTTCCAGCAGTCGCAGACCCCGCAGGGTAATCAGATCCCACCTGCCGCAGCCTGCACCGACCAGATATACATTGCCGATTTTGTTCTCACTCATGGCATTTTTCCTTCCTGTCGCAACGCCTCCCACTCATCCTGGGTCAGCGGTCGATTTTTCTCCATACACAAATCAAACAGCCGCAAAAACAAAGCTTTCCGGTGGGGTTCTGCCACCTCCCGCTTCACAATCGGCCGCATTCGGGCCAAATAGTCCAGAATTTCCTGAAAATGCTTATCTTCCCCGGGAAGCACGGATGCGATTTTTTCCTTTACGAACACCGCTGCTGCCGGGCTTGCCCCACCGGTGGATACGCCGATGGTGAGGCTTCCTTTCTGCACCACCGCCGGAAAGACAAAGGTGCCTTCTTCCGGCTGATCTGCCACATTCACAGGAATCTGCCGGGCCCGGCACAGCCGGGCGATCTCCCGGTTGACCTCTTTGTCATCTGTGGCCGCCACCGCCAGAGTTACCCCTTCCAAATCCTGGGGACAAAAGCATCTTTTCACAAGATGAACCTGGGGAAGCTTCTCCAGCTCCGGGGCAATTTCCGGTGCCACCAGAGTAATCTCCGCCCCGAAAGACAGCAGGGTTTTGACCTTTCGCAGAGCTACGGCTCCGCCTCCTACCACCAGGCATGGGGCATCTTCCAGCTTCAAAAACATGGGAAAATAAGTCATAAATTCTACCTTATCCTTGCCAGCCCCGGTTGGTGGGGTCCAGCATATCCGCTGCGGTGTAGATAAGAGCGTTGCAGATGGCTGCCGCCACATTGCTGCCGCCCTTTCGTCCCATGGCGGCAATCACCGGCACAGAAAACGCTTCACAGGTTTTTACCAGCAGTTCCTTACTCTCCACCACATTCACAAAGCCCACCGGAACCCCCACAATGAGATCCGGACGAAAATCCGGATTTTTCTCCATTTCCTCGCACAGAGCAAGAAGCGCTGTGGGGGCGTTGCCCACGGCAAAAATTCCCGTAGGATACAGGGCTGCGGCCTTTTTCACCGCCGCCACCGCCCGGGTGGTGCCAGCAAGCTTTGCCGCTTCCGCCACCTCCGGCTCGGCCATATAGCACAGCACCTCACCGCCGCACTTGGCAAGGCCCGGCTTGCTCACCCCGGCTCTTGCCATGTTGGTATCGGTAATAATGGGTGTCCCCTTGGCCAGGGCTGCTGCACCCAGGGCTACAGCCCCGGAGCTGATATATAGATTTTTCGCATAGTCAAAGTCCGCAGTGGTGTGGATGACCCGCTTCACCACCGGGGCATTTTCCGGCTCCAGGGCAATGCCCAGAGCCTCCAATTCCTTCGTAATAATCGAAAGGCTTGTCCGCTCAATATCCGCGGGAAGCTTATGCTCCGTCACAGGTCAGTCCTCCTTTGCGTAGGCATCCATGGCGGCATAGATTTTCTCCATGTCCAGGTTCTCCCGGACCGCCTGAGCAAGAATATCATACTGCCGCTGCTTGTACTCCCAATGGCTCTCCACATGGGCGGTCTGGGGCTCCAGTCCCTTCCGCTTCAAAAGCCAGTTTGCCAGCTTCTCCACCAGATCCCCGGTGTCAAAGAGGCCGTGAAGGTAGGTACCGAACACATTGCCCAGCACCGTGCCGTCCTCCTTGCCGTCTGTCAGGGTGCAAAAAGCGGTTCCGGCGCTTCTTGTGGTTTTGCCCATATGGATTTCGTAGCCGTCCAGCCGGGCACCGGAGAGCTGCTCCGGCAGCACCTGGGCCTGTACCCGGGTGCGGGTCTTCTGGGGAGAGAACACCGTATCACAGGGCAGCAGTCCCATGCCCTGCATCTGGCCCCCCTCCTCCACGCAATCCGGGTCGGAGAGGGTGCAGCCCAGCATCTGATAGCCGCCGCACACACCTAAGATGGGGGTGCCGCCGGACACCAGCTTTTGGACAGCAGCTTCCAGTCCGCTTTGCCGGAGCCAGGAAAGGTCTCCCATGGTGTTCTTGGTGCCGGGAAGAATCACCAAATCCGGCGTTCCCAGCTGGCTTACCTTGTCCACATACCGAACTCCCAGGCAGCTATGGCTCTCCAGGGGAGAAAAGTCCGTAAAATTGGAGATTCTGGGAAGGCGAATCACCGCAATGTCCACCGGGGCGTGCTGCTGGGTCTGATCCAGACGAGGGGCCAGAGAGTCCTCATCGTCAATGTCTGCCTTGGTGTAGGGCACCACCCCCAGCACGGGCAGGTGGGTCTTTTCTTCCAGCATGCTAAGGCCCGGCTGGAGGATTTTCACATCCCCCCGGAACTTGTTGATGACCGTACCCACAATCCGCTGCCGCTCCTCCGGCTCCAGCAGCTCCACCGTGCCGTACAGCTGAGCAAACACGCCGCCCCGGTCAATATCACCCACCAGGATCACAGGGGCATTCACCAGTTTCGCCATGCCCATATTTACAATATCGTCGGATTTCAGGTTGATTTCCGCAGGGCTTCCTGCGCCTTCCAGGACGATAATATCATTTTCTTCACTTAAACTTTCAAAAGCTTCCAAAATATCGGGAATCAGGGACTTTTTCATCTTGAAATAGTCCACTGCCCGGTAAAGTCCCCGCACCTCGCCGTTCACAATCAGCTGGCTTCCGGTGTCGCTGGAGGGCTTGAGAAGGATGGGGTTCATCCGCACATCCGGTTCAATGCCGGCGGCCTCCGCCTGGGCCACCTGAGCCCGGCCCATTTCCAGGCCGTCCCGGGTGATGTAACTGTTCAGCGCCATGTTCTGGCTCTTGAAGGGTGCCACCCGGTAGCCGTCCTGCCGGAAAATCCGGCAAAGGGCTGTCACCAGCAGGCTCTTGCCTGCACCGGACATGGTGCCCTGCACCATAATACACTTGGCCATGGCTTCAGTCTCCTTTTTGTTTCTCTTGGTATTGGGCCGCAGCGTCTGCAAACCGCTGGGCCAGCCGGGGATTCCCGGCAAAATACAGGTGGGGAAATCCGGCGTACAGGGTAGGTGTGGCAAAGCCGCATTCCCAGCTTCTGCCGGTCACCGGCTTCCGGGCCGCAAAGGCTTCGCCGTTTTCCGTGGAGTCCCAATAGTGAAATTCATGGATGGGGATCTCCTCCCCTGCCCGGAAAAGCATAGAGTCCTCTTTGGCGGTCAACCGGGCATAGCCGAAGCGCACCAGTCTTTGTTGCCGCTTCCCCTCTCCCGGCAGGACGCCTGCCATGGGAAGGTCTTTGCCCCCTGCCCCTTCCAGGGTTTTCCCCAGGTACAAAAAGCCGCCGCATTCTGCAACCGTAGGAAGCCCGCCCTGCACCATTTTTGCAATGGAACGGAGCATGGAGGTATTCCGGGAAAGCCTTTCCGCATACAGCTCCGGGTAGCCTCCCGGCAGGTACAGTCCGCCGATGTCTTCCGGCAGCTTCTTATCTGCCAGGGGGCTAAAATACCGCAGCTCCGCTCCTGCCTCCCGGAGGGCGTCCAGGGTTTCGGCATAGAGGAAGCAAAAAGCCTCATCATTGGCCACGGCAATCACCGTTTTTTGCTCCCGGGGCTGGGCTTTTTCCGCCGAATCCCGGTTGACCTCCCGGGTACAAAGGGCAAAGAGTCTGTCCAAATCCACAGACTGTTCCAGCTGGGCGGCAAGGGCGGCAATCCTCTGCTTCAGGTCACCGATCTCCCCGGCTGTCAGCAGTCCCAGATGGCGGCTTTCAAACCGGGCTTCCTCCATATGGGGCAGGTACCCCAGCACCGGAAGTCCGGTTTCCCGCTCCAGCATGGGAGCAAGGCTTTTATGGAGCATGGGGGAGCAATCGTTCAGGATTATCCCCATAATATGACTTTCCCGGCGGAATGTCAACAGCCCCTTTACCTGGGCTGCCAGGGTCAGGCTGGCACCCTTGGGCCGCAGAACCAGCACCACCGGCAGGTTCAAAGTATCCGCCAGGTGCCAGGCACTGGCCTCCGCCGTAGAGCCCCCGAGGCCGTCATAAAAGCCCATGACCCCCTCCACCACGGTGGCGCCGTGTCCCTGGGCATACCGGGCATAGAGCTTTTCCACCTGCTCCGGCTCCGCCAGAAACAAATCCAGATTGTGGCTGTCCACCTGCAACACGGAACGGTGGAACATGGGGTCAACGTAATCCGGGCCGCATTTGAAAGCACAGGGATTCAGACCCCGGCGCCGGAGGGCTTCCAGCATGGCGCAGGTCAGGGCAGTTTTTCCACTGCCGGAGGCCGGCGCTGCCATCAGAAATTCAATCATCTTTTTCTCCTGTTATCAAAAACACCGGGTTATTGGCCATCAGCAGGTGAAGCTTGCCCACACCCTTGCTGCGGCTGACGGCAATCTGACTGACCTCCACCCGGTAGCCCAGGGTGTTCAGGGCGCCAATGGCCTGGAAAAGGGTCTCCAGGGCGATGGCGGAAATACAGATTCGGACCTGGGGGTTCTTCTCCACAGCACAGCGAAGGATTGGTTCCATGGCTCCTTTGGTGCCCCCCAGGAATACGGCATCCGGGTCAGGCAGGGCTTCCAGTGCCTCCGGTGCCCGGCCCTCCACAATGTGCAGGTTCCAGGCGGCGAATTTCTCCCGGTTTTGGGCAATGAGGGCGCAGCCCTCCGGGTTGCACTCCACGGCGTACACTTCCCCTTGGGGAGCAGCCAGGGCCATCTCCACGCTGACGCTTCCGGTGCCGGCCCCCACATCCCAGAGGATATCCCCGGGTCTTACCGCCAGCTTGGACAGGACGGAAGCACGGACCTCCTGCTTGGTCATGGGTACCTCGCCCCGGGTAAAGGCGCTGTCCGGGTAGCCGGGGCACCGCCGGGGCTGGGTGGGAGCCGGCTCTGCCAGCATCACCGCCAGGGGGTGAAAGGACATTTCTGCCAGTTCCCGTGCGGTTCCCCGGGTGATTTTTTCCTCCGGGTAGGAAAGCTGCTCTCCGACCGTGATGGGCAAATCCCCCAGACCCGCCTGGGTCAACCGGGCGCACAGGGCCTGCACCCCCGTATCCTTACCACCGGTCAGAAAGAAAGTGGGTTTTCCCTTGGTAACCTCTGCCACCACAGGGCAGTGGGTTCCGTGGGCGGACACCAGATTCCAGTCCTGCCAGGGCCGCAGGAGCCGGGCGGAAAGGAGCTGGACGCTGGAAATCCCCGGCAGCACCCGGAAGGGAATCCCCCGCTCCTGCAAAAGGGGCAGAAGGCTCCGGGTACCGGAGTAAAAGCCGGTATCGCCGCTGTATACCACCACGCAGGTGGATTCTGCTCCGGAAATGGCTTCCAGAATCTCCTGGGGCTTCACCGCCGGAATACGCTCGGAGGTAACGCCCTCCGGAAGGGTCTCCAGAAGCCGTCGGGCTCCGATAATCCTCCCTGCACTTTTCAGTGCTTCCAGGCACTCAGCAGTCAGTGTATTGGGGGTGCCGCCTCCCAGGGCAGCCAAAATTACTTCCATAGTAAATCCTCACATTCCCGAAGCACCGTTTCAAAATCCAGCCCCGTCTCCTCCGGTCTTGCAATCACCACCAGCCGGGCACCGGTGTTTTCCGCTGCCTCTACCTTTTCGGCAAAGCCACCCACGGCACCGCCGTCCTTGGTGACCAGCCAGGAGATTCCGTACTGACGAATGATTGCCTCGTTCAGCTCCCGGGAAAAGGGGCCTTGCAGGGCCAGAATGTTCTTATGGGGAATCTCCGCAGCTTCGCATAGCTGGAGGCTCTCCATCAAAGGCAGCACCCGGGGAAAAAGCCGCTGCCGCTCCATGCCTTCATAAGAAGCCAATTCCTTGGAGCCAGTGGTCAGCAGCACATTTCCAGCCTTGTCTTTCAGATATTCCGCCGCAGCTTTGGCTGAATCCACCGTCACGGCAGATTCAGGCTGTAGGCTTGCTTTTCGCAGCAGGCGGCGGTAGGGGGTACCGGAACTTTCGCAGGCTGTGCGGATATTTTTGCTCACCTCTTTGGCATAGGGGTGGGTGGCGTCCACGCACAGGTCGGCTTCTCTCAGAAGGGTTTCCATGCCGGCGGCATCCAGCCGTCCGCTATGTACCTCCACGCCGGGGAGCTCCCCCTGCTCTTCCCTGCCGTACTCCGTGGCCACGCAGACCGTAAGGGAAAGGGGTTTCCCCGCCAGGGCTTCTGCCAGCTCCCGGCCTTCTGTGGTGCCACCGAAAATGACGATGTGCTTCACTTGGCCTCATATCCTCTCGGGGTGACCATTTTGTCCCCCATTTTCTTGGTAGCAGAGGAGCCGATAAACACGGTGGTAAACATATCCACCTGCTCCTTTGCCAGCTCCTTCAGGGTCAGTACCTTGGATTCCTGTCCCTCCCGGCCGATGTTCTTCACCCAGCCGCAGACGGTCTCCGGGCTTCTGCCCGCAGCCAGGAAAATATTGCAGGCCTTTTCCAGGTAGGTGCTGCGCTTTTTGGAGGAGGGGTTATAAATGCAGGTGACAAAGTCCCCAACTGCTGCACACTCCAGCCGCTTTTCAATCTTTTCCATGGGGGTCAGCAGGTCAGAAAGGGAAATCACACAGAAATCGTGCATGAGGGGCGCACCCAGCACCGCTGCGCCGGAGGTGGCAGAGGTAACACCCGGCACCACTTCCACATCCATATTGGGATACTCTCCCAACAGCTCCAGAATGGGGCCGGCCATACCGTAGACGCCAGCGTCGCCGCTGCACACCATAGCAACGGTTCTGCCCTCCTGGGCAATCTCCAGAGCCTTCCGGCAGCGTTCCATCTCCCGCTTCATGGGGGTGGTGAACACCTCTTTTTCCGGGTACAGATCCTTGACCAAATCCACATACACGGTGTAGCCGCACAGCACATCCGCCTTTTCCATGGCGGCTCTTGCCTGGGCGGTCATGAAGGCCTCCCCGCCGGGGCCGATTCCAACCAGATACAGCTTATTCATTGTAACTCCAATCCGGGGCATAGGGCTCCACAGCCACCGCCATGGTAATCCCGTCCCCTGCGTTTTTCTTGATGATAAGGGTTCCGCCGCTTCCCAGAAGGGCGCTGCGCTCACACACATTGTCCACCCCGGTGACGCTTTTCACGAAACCGGAGGCGGAAAACTCTCCCGGCGCCGCCGCTAACTCCCGGGCGGAAAAGGTTTCAAAATGCCAGCCATGGGCCTGGGCAAAGGCCAGAAGCCCCGGCTCCTCCTTTTTCAGGTCGATGCTGCAAATCCGGCACACCGCCTGAGAAAACAGGCCGTACTTCTCCAGAAGTCTTTGGAATGCTCCTTCCAGTGCCTCCTGGGTGGTGCCTTTTTTGCAGCCCACCCCCAGCACCGCAACCCTGGGAACCAGGCACAAAGCCACCTTGGAAGATTTGTAAATATCCACATTCACGTCCGGCTTTTCTTCTCCCGGCTTCACCCACTCAGGAGGCGTTCCCTGAATCTTCCAGGGGCAGCGGACGGTGACTTCTTTTCCCGACAGGAGCTTGCCGGATACCAGCTTGATGCGCTCCGGGTTTGCCACATGGCAGTTTTGCCGTTTTGCCCACTCATCCACCGCAAAGACCCGGTTTACATCCGTTGCGGTGGTAATCACCGGGCAGGCTCCAATAAGGTGGGCGATTTTTCTTGCCAAATCGTTGGCTCCACCTAAGTGGCCGCTTAAAATGGGGATGGCAAACTTGCCCTTCTCGTCTACCACCACCACCGCCGGGTCCTGCACCTTGCTTTTCACATAAGGGGCGATGGCCCGCACCGCAATTCCGGCAGCCCCTACAAAAATCAGGGCCTGGGCATTGGGAAAGGCAGCTTCCGTCCAGGATGGAAGGCTGTGGGTCTGTCCGCACCGCTCTGCCTCCCCGGGGAGCGCCTCTGCCAGCCTTTGGGCCAGCAGGAAGCCCCGGTCCGTGAAGGCAATCAGCCGGATGTTCATTTGGTTGCCTCCCGGAATTCGGTGGTGAAGGTGGGGTCATAGAGCTTGCTCCGCTCATATTTCCCTGCCAGGAAATCGCCTACCAGCACCAGGGCGGTCTTGCGGATGCCGTGGGTTCTGCCGGCCTCTGCCAGCTGGCCCAGGGTGCAGCGCACCACCTTCTCCTCCGGCCAGGTGGCCTTATACACCAGTGCTACCGGGGTATTTTCCGTATAAGCACCTTTCAGAAGCTCTGCCTGGAGGCCATCCAGCATACCGGCGGACAAGAACACCACCATGGTTGCCCCGTGGGCAGCCAAGGAGGCAATACCCTCCCGCTCCGGTACCGGAGTACGCCCGGCCATGCGAGTGATAATCACACTCTGGCTTACCTCCGGGAGAGTGTACTCCGCATGGGCCGCAGCTGCTGCGCCGCAGAAGCTGGATACGCCGGGGGTATCGTCATAGGAGATGCCCAGCCTGTCCAGCTCGTCCATCTGCTCCCGGATGGCACCGTAGAGGCAGGGGTCACCGGTATGGAGCCGGAGGGTGGTCTTTCCCTCCCCTTCCGCTGCCTCCATGACGGCAATCACCTGTTCCAGAGTCATTTCTGCACTGTTATAAATGGAGCAGCCCTCCTTGCACATTCCCAGAAGGGCCGGGTTTACCAGACTGCCGGCGTAAATCACCACGTCCGCCGTTTTCAGAAGCTCTGCACCCCGCAAGGTAATGAGGTCGGGAGCTCCGGGGCCTGCGCCTACAAAATGTACCATGTCATTCTCCTTCTTTCACGATAATGGTGGCAAAATAGCCGGTATTGCCCTCCGGGGCATTCTGAGACAGATCGGGATAC
The DNA here is from genome assembly GCA_018713285.1 of Candidatus Faecousia excrementigallinarum. GTDB lineage: Bacteria > Bacillota > Clostridia > Oscillospirales > Oscillospiraceae > Faecousia > Faecousia excrementigallinarum. The sequence goes on along the minus strand of DVFK01000006.1, from coordinate 9,103 downwards.
ACCGCTTCCTCCGGCAGTCCGCAGCTGGAGACCAGGGCGCTGTGGGACAGGAGGTTGTGCTTATCCAGGGTTTCCAGCACCTCCTGCATCTGGCTTCCCGCCTTCATCAGCACTTTAGTGCCGGGCATGGCCAGAGCCTCCTCCAGATCCGTACCACCTGCAGGAACAATGTGCAGGGGCTGGTTCATGGTGGTAAGGCTCGTGGAAAGCCGGGCAGCGATAGCACAGAAGCTGGTGATTCCGGGAATCATGACCGTTTCGTAGCCCTTGCTCTGGAAAATCTCCATCAGGTAGCTGTAAGTGGCGAAGATGGACACATCTCCCAGATTCAGCATGGCCACATCCAGGCCCTGGGCAAGATATTTTTCAATCTCCTCCGCCGCCTGGCAGTGGGCTGCGTGCTGCTTTGCCTTGTCCCGGGCCATGGTGAAAAACAGGGGCACAATGGTCTTTCCCTCCAGGTTCACCGCCTGGGAGGCAATGTCCAGAGCCAGGGTTTTTCCGCCGGAGGTCTGGGGCGTGGCAATCACCGGGCAGCTCTCCAAAACCCGCTTGGCTTTTAAGGTTATAAGCTCCGGGTCACCGGGGCCGATACCTACGCCGTAAAAAATTCCTTTTTTCCCGTCCATATGTATAGAATCTCCTTTGCTTCTTCAGTTTCTCCTAAATAGCCGTACTGATTGGAATACAGCACCCCGCCTACCTGATAGGCACCGGCTACCCGCCGGTGCAGGTGCAGGGTAATATGTTTCAAAAGACTCTCCAGCACCGGCTGTATAAGGTCTTCCCTTTGCAGAATCTCCAGGGCTGCATCCGAGGTGGCGCAGTCCATGAGAGCCTGGCAGGTCTTTTGGCTGGCCCCAGCGATGGCGGCGTGGGCACAGAAAATCTCTCCCCGGCAGTCGGCATACCGGCTGTGGGTATTCATAATGCCTCCTGCCAGCTTCACCAGCTTTCCCAAATGGCCTACCAGCAGCACCCGGGAAAAGCCGTTGGCAGCAGCGGCGTCCAACGCCTCTCCCAGGAAATTGGAATACTTCACAATGGGGATGTTGCCACCTTCCAGGCCATGCTCTGCCAGAAAATCCTTGCCGTAGTTGCCCGGGGTCAGAATCAAATCCTTGGCTCCCAAAGCCGCCGCCTGGCGGATTTCCAGTTCCAGGGTATCAATCAAGGCCTGAATACTCATGGGCTCCACAATGCCGGAGGTGCCTAAGATAGAAATGCCCCCCACAATGCCCATATAAGGGTTGAAGGTCTTTTGGGCGATTTCCTCCCCACGGGGGACAAAAATGGTCACTGCCAGCCCCCGGGAATCCCCGAAGGTTTTTTGCACCTTCTCCACGGCGGAGGCAATCATCTGCCGGGGCACATGGTTGATGGCAGCTGCTCCCACCGGCTGGTCAAGGCCGGGCTTTGTCACTCTGCCCACCCCCAGGCCGCCGTCAATGGTGATGCCCGGTGCCTCAGAATACTCCACCTGGGCGCAAATCAGCAGTCCTTGGGTGGCATCCACATCGTCTCCGGCGTCCTTTACAACGCCGCAGGATGCTTTTTCCCCTTCCAGAGAACTTTCCGGGATTTCCACCTCCACGAAAATTCCTTTGGGGGTCATAAGGCCCATGGTTTTGGGAGGCTCTTTGGTCAGCAGCAGCTGGGCAGCTGCCGCTGCCGCCAGGGCTGCACAGGTGCCGGTGGTATAACCGCACCGCAGCCGCTTCCCCCCTGACTGAATGTAATGCTCAAAGGCCATGTTCGTTCTCCAGCAGGGCTTTGTACTTGGCTGCATACATTTCCTGCACCGGCTTCAGCATACCCAGACCCTCCAAATGACAGGACACCTGGAAGCCTGATCGTTCCAGCTGGCCCTTCCAGCCGTCCTCCCCTGCCATGTCATTCAGGGCGTGGTCTCCCGCAACCAGCATCAGGGGTGCCAGCAGCACCTGCTTTTTGCCCAGAGCCTGAAGCCCGGTCTGCACCTCGTCAAGCCCGGGCCAGCCTTCCACCGTGCCTACCAGCACATTTTCATGGCCCCGGCTGCGAAGCACCGTCTGGAAGGCAGGATACACCATATTGGCAAAGTGGGCGGTGCCGTGGCCCATGAGAACCAGCGCCCCTTCTCCGGGGGCGTAGGCCTTTGCCACGCAGTCCGCCAAATGGAACAAATCCTCCTGGGTTGCCAGCAGGGGCTGACCCAGGCGAAGCACCGGAAACCGCTCTTGCCACTGGGTCACGGTTTCCCGGATATTATCGTATTCATAGCCGTAGAGAAGATGGGTGGGCTGGATGGCCACATCCGCATAGCCCATTTCCCCCAAAGCCTCCAAAGCTTCCGGCAGACTCCAGACGGTTTCACCCTTTCGGGCCAGGATTCTGCGGATGGTGGGGCTGGTAAAGGCCCGGAAAAAGTCCCGGTCTGAGACTGTCTTCAGAGCTTCTTCCACCGCCGTAATGCTTTTGCGAGCCGCCGGCACACTGGTGCCGAAGCTCAATACCAACAGAGCTTTCTTCATAAATCTTCCGATTTCCTTCCTGATTCAGTCTGCTTTGATGTCTTTCCGGTATTCCTGGTCCACCTTTTCTTCTCCAAAGGTGTTCATATCGCACATGACGCTCATGGCGGTATCCATCACCGTCATGGCCACTGGGCAGCCGCTGCCCTCTCCCAGCCGCATACCCAGCATGAGCATGGGCTTGAGGTTCAGCGCCTGGGCAGCCAGCACATAGCCCGGCTCCTTGGAGACATGAGAGCCAAAGAGGTATTGGCTGGTAATGGGAGAGAACCGGCTGGCAAGGAGTGCCCCGGCAGCGGAAATCACCCCGTCCACCACAATGGGGAGGCGGTAATAGGCAGCGCCGATGTAAAGGCCGGTCATGGCTGCCAAATCCAGTCCGCCTACCTTGCTGAGAATGTCCACCGGGTCGGACGGATTGGGGTTGTGCTTTTCCAGAGCCTTGGCAATGACCTCTTTTTTATGGGCAAAGGCCTCGTCCGTCAGTCCAGCGCCCCGGCCCACTGCCTGTTCCGGGTCCCGAAGGCCCAGGCAAGCCATGATACAGGCCGCCGCCGTGGTGGTATTGCCCATGCCTACCTCTCCGTTGCCCAGGATGTCGTATCCGTTTTCCTTGGCACATCGGGCGTAGGAGAAGCCCACTTCCATGGCCTCCATCACCGTATCCCGGGGCATAGCCAGTCCCTTGGCGAAATTGTCCGTGCCCCACATAAGCTTGTGGTCGTCAATGTTGGGGCTGTGAAATTCTCCCTTGATGCCCATGTCCACCAGTCTCAGCTCCACGCCGTTGGCATGGCAAATCACATTGATGCCGCACTGAATGCCCCGGGCGTAAAAATCCATCAGAGTATGGGTCAGTTCCTGGGGAGAGGCGGCAATGCCCTCGGCATAGACCCCGTTGTCCGCACCGAACAAAAACAGAATTTTCTTATGGAGGCGGTTTTTCACCTTTCCGGTGATGCCTGCCATCTGGATGCTCATATCCTCCAGAAGTCCCAGGCTGCCTGCGGGCTTCAACAGCTGCAGCTGCCGCTCCCGGGCTGCCTCCATGGCCTGCTCATCCAGTCCGGTGAGTTCTTCTTTGATTTTCTCCCAGTCCAACATCATTCCATACTCCCCTTTTTTATTTACAGAAGCACTTGAGTCAGGGCTTCCGATAGTTTTTGGTTGTCCTCGTGGGATTTGACCGCCACCCGGTAAAATCCCTCTCCCAGCCCTGGATAGTTGCCGCAGTTGCGAATCAGGATTCCCTTTTCCTGGATTTTTTTGTCCAAAGCAGGACACTCGGTGCGGAACAGCAAGAAGTTCGCCGTGCCCGGGTAAAGGGTAATGGGCAGAGGTGTCAGGGCTTTCACCAACCCCTGCCGCAACTTTGGGATTTCCGCCAGGGTTTTTTGTATGTATGCAGAATCCTTCAAAGCGGCAATGCCGCAGGTCTGGGCGATGCCGGAGACGCTCCAGGGCTGCCCGGCTGCCCAGACTGTCTCCCGGAAGTCCCGATTGGCAGTCAGTAAATAGCCCAGGCGGATTCCCGGCATGGCGAAAAACTTGGTAAAGGCCTTCAAAATAATCAGGTTGGGAAAGTCCTCCAGGCTGTCCATGAGGGAATACTGGCTTTCCTTCCCGGTGAAGTCCAAAAAGCACTCGTCCACCACCAGGGTGGTGCCCAAATCCCGGCACAGCCGGGCAATTTCCAGAAGCTGTGGTTTTTCCGTCAGAAGGCCCGTGGGGTTGTTGGGATTGCAGAGAAACACCATTTGGGGCTTCTTCTCCCGGATTGCTTCCAGAATATCTTCCCCAATTTCAAAGTCCTGGTTTTCTTTCAGAATATGGCGGAAAACCACGCCTCCTGCCCGGGTTACGGATTTTTCATACTCGGAAAAGGTAGGAGCGGTGACCAGGGCGGTCTTGGGTTTCAGCCCATAGGCAATCCGGTCGATGAGGTCCGCTGCGCCGTTGCCGCAGACCACTTTTTCCGGGGAAACCCCGTAAAATTCCCCGATGCTCCGGCACAGGGCCCGGCAATAGGGGTCCGGGTATACCGTGGCCGCTGTCTGGGCGGAAGCCAAAGCGGCGGACACCTTGGTGGGCAGTCCCAAAGGGTTAATATTGGCGGAAAAATCCAGCATTTTCACGCCTTTTTCCAGGTGGGAATAGATATCCCCTCCATGCTCATAAATCATCTGTTTTCTCCTTCTTTATCGGAAAAGAAAATACCACAAGGCAAGGTGTACCCCCACCGCCAGGATTACCCCCAGGATAGAGGTAGCGTACATCAGCCGGTTGGCCCGGGCAATGTCCCGGGGTTCAATGGAGCGAACCGGGTCGCCGATGGTGGGCTTATGATGGACCTTTCCAAAATAGGAGGCGTCCCCCGCCAGCTGCAAGCCCAGAGCCCCGGCGCATACGCTTTCCGTCTGGGCACTGTTGGGGCTGGCGTGCTTTCTCCGGTCCCGGCGGTAAATCCGAATAGCCCCTTTGCCGTCATAGCCCAGCAAGAATGCGGAGAGAATCATGAGCCCTGCGGTAAGCCGTGCGGGGATATAGTTCCACACGTCATCGTTTTTTGCGGCAAAGCGGCCAAAGTACAGGTATTTGTCATTTTTATAGCCAATCATGGAATCCAGGGTGTTTACCGCCTTATAGGCAAAAGCCAGGGGTGCACCGCCGATAGCCATATAAAGGAGGGGTGCAATCACCCCATCGGTGGTGTTTTCCGCCACGGTTTCCACGGCACCTTTGGCAACCCCTTCCTGAGACAATGCCTGAGTGTCCCGGCCTACAATGTAAGAAAGGTACTTTCTGGCCTGGGGCAAATCCCCTTTTTCCAGGGGGTACATCACCTTCATGCTCTCTTTTTTCAGGGAGTGGGCGGCAAAAATCTGGAAGCAGAACCAGGTTTCCACCACCACCGCCAGGCTCCAATGAATCTTCCCCAGGAGCCACAATATTCCAAAGGGTACCAAGAAGCACATAACCACGCAGCAAACCGTCAGCAAAGCGCCGCACCAAAACTGGCTTCTTTGGGTTTTACAGGAGAGCTCTCGCAGCAGCTTCTCCCCCCGGGAAATCAGCTTTCCAATGAGGCAGATGGGATGGGGAATCCAGTAGGGGTCCCCGAAAATAGCGTCCAGGAGAAAGGCCGCCGCTAAAATTACTGCCATTGTCATGTTGCTTCTCTCTTTCCGGAAAGCTTTTCCCACCGGGAAAAGCGGTGATTTTCTTCCTCATAATATCCCAGGTAGACGCCGCCGTTTTCCACCTGGTACTGGTAGAAGCCCAGATGCTCCGGGTCATAGGCATCCAGCACCGACATGATGGTGCCGCCGTGGCAAATTAACGCTGCCGTCTGCCATTGGGCCTTATCCAAAATCTCCAGCACCTGCCGGAAACCCCGAAGGCTTCTTTCCCGGAACTGGGCGGCAGACTCTCCTTGGGGAATCTCCCCGGTGCCGTTACTGTCCAAAAAACGCTGATAGTCCGGATCGGTGCAAAGCTCGGCATAGGTCTTTCCCTCGAAGCGGCCAAAGTCGCACTCCCGCAAATCCGGGACAATCTCCGGCTGCTTTCCGGGGTAGAGAATCTCTCCGGTTTCCAGGCACCGCACCATGGGGCTGGAAAGGAGGATGTCACAAGGTGGATAGGAATGTCCTTCCAAAGCAGCCCGACCAGCCTCACACAGGGGCTCATCGGTTCTTCCGATGTACCGGCGCTCCAAATTGCCCTGGGTTTTTCCGTGGCGAATCAAAAGGATTTTCTTCATGGCAGCTCCCCCTTGATTGCCTGGGGCAGACCGCACTGCATCCGAATGACCGTATCCGCCTCCTGAGCAAGCAGGCACAAAAGCCGCCCGGTGACCTCCCGCCACTGCCGCTCCATAGCATCCAGGGGCACCACGCCGCAAAAAATATCATCACAAAGGACGATTTTTCCCCGGCAAAAAGGCAGCAGCTTCTCCAGAACCTCCTGCTGGGTCAGTCCCTTCTCCAGGCAGGCACGAACCCGCAGGTGCAGGTCAGCAATACAGGAAGCCCCTTCCCGCTCTTCATTCCAGGGCAGGATTTCTCGTTCATTCAGGCCAAAGGCTTTCTGGGCATATTCTCTTTTTCCCTGGCAGGCACCGCCAACAATCAGTATGGTCAAAGTCTTTCCCCTCTTTTTACAAAATCACCGTGGCAAGCAAAATGAGAAGCTCGGAAATTTCCAGAGCGAAGCCTGCCAAATCCCCGGTAATGCCGCCAAACTGCTTCTTTGCCAGCCGGGTGAACCAGAAAATCCACAGGGCCAGCAGCACCAGGGTCAAAAGCGCCCGCTGCCAGCACAAAAGAAACAGGGCTGCCAGGAGCAGGAGCGCCCACACCATAAGGGCTGCCTGGGAGAATTTCCGGTCTGCGCCGTTGTGAAACAGGTAGGCAAGGCCGGAATTTTTGGCACAGGCCATCCGCACCACAAAGGAGCCGCTGATACTCCGGCTGAGAAGATACCCACACCCCAGAAACGCCATGGTTTTCCAATCGGCAGCCAGGTATAACTGGGAAAACAGTCCCACCGTCAGAAGCAGGTACACGCCGCAGTAGATTACCGCAAAGGCTCCGGCATTGGGGTCTTTCATGATTTGCAGCTTTTTCTCCCGGTCGCCGTAGGAAAAGAGGGCGTCACAGGTATCCATGTAGCCGTCCAGGTGGATGCCTCCGGTAATGAGAATGGGAATCACCGTGGCTGCCACGGCATACAACAGGGTGTTAATGGCAAAGGTCTGGGCGAACCAAAGCCAGAGCAGCTGCACTGCTCCCACTGCCAGCCCCACCAGCGGAAAAAAGGTGAAAATATAGCCCATATTGGAGGCTTCCCAGGATACGTGGGGCATGGGAATCCGGGAATAGGTAGAAAAGCAAATGGCAAAGCTGCTGAGGATTTTTTTCATGTTTCCATACATCCTTTCACCCGGTTCTCCGGGGCTTTCCGGTACAGAGGGATTCCGCAGAACACCTCCACCACAGCGTCTGCCCACCGGGCCAGTCGGGCATTGAGCCTGCCCAGGGTTTGGATGTATTCCTGGGTCTCCCGGGGGTAGGCAATTCCGTCGGAGAAAATTTCGTTGGTCACCACAATCACATTTTCATACCGTTCCCCCAAAGCTCCAATCCCCTGGGCAATCCGGTTCTCCGTCTCCTGCCCTGCTCCCTCCGGGGAGAAAATCTCATTGGCGCAGAGGTTGGAGAGGCATTCAATCAGCAGGGTGTCTGCCTGACTGCCCAGCTTGTCCGCTACCTTGGAAATGTCCGTGTACTGCTCCACCGTAAGAAAGCCCTTCCCTTCCCGGAGCTTTCGGTGGCGTTCAATCCGGTAGGCGGCGTCCTTGCCGAAGGGCTGCATGGTGGCAATGTAAGCCGTTTGCTTTCCCAGCTTCACACAAAGCTCCTCCGCCACAGCGGACTTTCCGCTGGCAGAACCTCCGGTTACCAGAATTTTCACGGCTTTCACAACCTGCAAACAAAATAAAAAGCCTTTATAGATAGAATCATCTACAAAGGCAAAAAAGGCAAAGATATACTCTCCCCACAGGGGGGTTCTTTTGGCTCAGATATCCTTTTTCGCCGAAAGGATTTTGTTCATCTGGCGTTGCAGCCGGTATTCTGACTTGGCATCCTCCTACTTGCCTGCCTTCCCAGGGGTTTCCCCAGTGGCACCTTGGCTTTCGTCCGCCTTACAGCAGCGTGACTGTTACGGATTTGCACCGTATTCCCGGCATAGCTTCCTATGCACTGCAACGAATTTTTGTCATTTTATCACAAATTTCATGGAAAGTCAATTCCTTGGTCTGCACCTGAACGACAAAGTTCCCCCGGAGCGTAAGCCCCGGGGGAAGGTATCAAAGCTGGGCGAGGCACCGGAAAACCGCCTGTTCCAGGGCCTGCAAATCCGCCGCATCGGGATGGGACAGGGCGGCATCGAAATTGTGAAGCATGGCTTTGGTTTTCTCGTTTTGCTCCATGGCCTCATACCGGGCACGGACACTCTGGGGCATTTTCCCCTGGCACAGGAAATGGCCCAAAAGAGTATTGCTTTCCGGCAGGTTCTCCCTGATTCTTCCGGCAATCTGGTCAAAATAAGCCTGGGCTCCCCCGAATCCGGCGGTGCCGAAGAGGAACACCTTTTTGCCTTCCAGGCTGCGGAGGAAATCCCCGATGGCCGGACAGCAGGTACCCTTATCCGTCCAGGAGCCAACGAACAAAATATCCGCCTCCCGGCCTACCTCCGCCGGTTCCCCCCAGTAAATCATCTGCTCCTGGGGCAGCACTTCTTTAATTCTTTCCGCCAAAAGCCGGGTATTTCCCGTCATACTTGCAAACACAACTGCATATTTCATGGAATCGCACTCCTTTATGGGGGTATGGTAACAGAAAAATGTAGATAATTTGTTATCAATGGAAAAATAAATGACCAGCACCTCCATTTCCGTCGGTACCGGTCATTTAATGATAGAATAAAAACTTTACAACGGCTTTTCCACCAGGGCTTCAATCAGCTGGGCACATTTTTCCCTCTGCTTTTCATCCCGGAGCCACCGCACCATCTGGCATACATTG
>DVFK01000055.1 GCA_018713285.1 Candidatus Faecousia excrementigallinarum | reverse complement strand
TAGGTTTCGTAGTTGTAGTCGATATCCCGGGTGCCGTCATCCCCAAAATAGGAGATGGCTCCCTGGGGGCACTGGCGTTCACAGCCGTGACACCCTTCGATACACCCGTTGCCATAGACCACCTCCGGCTTTCCCTCCGGGCCGGTGGGCTTATAGACACCGTGGCGGCACATATCGTGGCAAACCATACAGCCCACACATTTTTCGTAATCAATCACCGGATACCAGTTTTTGCTCATGCCTTCCTCCCAAAAATCAGGAAAGAGAATCCTTCAGCAGCTTTGCCGCCTCCTCAGGGGAGAGCACCCGCCCAGAGGAGAGAACCTTGCCGTCCACCACCAGAGCCGGGGTGCGCATGACCCCATACTGGGCAATCTAGGCAAAGTCCGTCACATGACCGATGTTGGCAGACACGCCCAGCTGCTGAAGCGCTGCCCGGGTGTTGTCCTCCAGGGTGTGGCAGTTTTTGCAGCCGCCTCCCAGAATCAGAACGGTGTGCCCCTGGGAGCAGCTGCAGGAGCAGCCGCAACCGGAATTATTTTCTTCCTTCTTTTTACCAAATCCAAACAGTCCCATAATGTTAACCTCCATATTATTGATTGTCAGAGCAAAATGCCCTGAAAGATGTTAAACAGATACCCTACCATGACGATTCCGGCAGTGCAGATGGTGATGAACATCCCCAGCAACCGGGGCTTCACTGCACGCTTGAGCATAATCATAGACGGTAGACTTAAGGTGGTGACCGCCATCATAAAGGACAGGACAGTTCCCAGGCCTGCACCTTTGAACAGCAGACTTTCCGCCACCGGGATGGTGCCGAAAATATCCGCATACATGGGAACCCCCACAAGGGTAGCCAGAATCACCGCCAGGGGATTGTTGCTGCCAAGAATGCTTTCCACCCAGTCCTGGGGGATTACATTGTGAATCACAGCGCCGATGCCAACTCCCAGGAAAATGTAGGGAGCCACCTTTTTAACCGTGTGCAGCAGCTGCTCTTTGGCATAAGCAATCCGGTCCTTCCGGGTGAGCTGACCTTCCTGAATTTCCACATGGGAGGCGTTTTTGATGAAATCCTCCACATACCGCTCCATTTTCAGCTTTTCCAGCATTGTTCCGCCGATAACCGCAATGCAGAGGCCCAGGACTACATATACAACGGCAACCCGGGCACCGAAAATGCTCATGAGCAGCACCAAAGACCCCAAATCCACCATGGGGGAGGAAATCAGGAAGGAGAAGGTAACCCCAATGGGAAGCCCTGCACTGGTAAAGCCCATAAAAATGGGAATGGAAGAGCAGGAGCAAAAGGGTGTCACCGTCCCCAGAAGCGCCGCCAGAATGTTGGCCCAGATGCCATGAAACCGCCCCAGGATTTTCTTGGTCCGCTCCGGAGGGAAATAGCTTTGAATGTAGGAGATACCAAAAATCAGCAGGGAAAGGAGCACAAAAATCTTAATCACATCATATAGAAAGAATTGCAGACTGCCTCCCAGAATCCCGGTTACATCCAGCCCCAGAGCAGAAAGTCCTTTCCCAATGAGGGTGTTCAGCCATTGCATTCCCAGAATCTGATTCTGAAAGAACAGCCAGGCGTTTTGTATGAATTCCATTTACACAGCTCCCTTACAAAAATACTTCTAAAATTTTCGATATATAGGAGGGAAGAAAAACCACCGATTTTCAGGTGGCTTTTACTTCCCGCAGTGACAGCCGGCAGAAGGGCAGGGGGATTGTTGGGTGAGGGCCTGCAAGCGCTCCTGAGCCCGTTTGCTGCCTTCCGGACAAATCCGGTAATGGGTCCACTTTCCCTCGGTGCGGCTGGACACGATTCCAGAGTCGCACAGAATACGCATATGGTAGGAGAGGGTGGACTGGCTGATGTGCAGCTGCTCCAGCAGGGCACAGGCGCATTTTTCTCCGCTGCGGAGAAGCTCCAGAATTTGCAGCCGGTTTTCATCGCAAAAGGCCTTGAAGATTCGGGCGTCTGTCTGATAGGATTCCATCCTGTGTGCTCCTTTCAAATCGAAATCTTTCAAAGTGAGTACAGGGTAACACATAAATCGAGAAAAGTCAATATGAATTTTCAGGATAGGGGCATAGCTGTCCTTTGTCGCAAATTGTTCTTGTGGAACCATGGGTGCTGTGGTATACTATGGGGTAGAGTATAAGGAAACAGGAGCAGCCTATGAAGGACAAAATTGTAATTCGTGGAGCCAGAGAGAATAATCTGAAAAATGTGGATTTGACCATCCCCAGAGACAAAATGGTGGTATTTACCGGGCTTTCCGGTTCGGGAAAATCCAGTCTGGCTTTTGATACCATTTACGCAGAGGGCCAGCGGCGTTATGTGGAGAGCTTGAGCGCTTACGCCCGGCAGTTTTTGGGGCAGATGGATAAGCCGGATGTGGATTCCATCGATGGATTGTCTCCGGCTATCTCCATCGACCAGAAAACCACCTCCAAGAACCCCCGGTCCACCGTGGGCACGGTGACGGAGATTTATGACTATCTCCGGCTTCTCTGGGCCAGAGCCGGTACGCCCCATTGCCCCAAGTGCGGCAAGGAAATCAAGCGGCAGACGGTGGACCAGATTGTGGACCGGATCGAGGCCCTGGGAGAGGGAACCCGCTTCATTATCTATTCTCCTGTGATTCGGGGGAAGAAGGGTGAGCATTCCAAGGTCTTTGAGGATGCCAGAAAGAGCGGCTTTGTCCGTGTCCGGGTGGACGGGATTCAGTACGATTTGAACGAGACCATCCCCTGTGAAAAGAACAAGAAGCATACCATCGAGCTGGTGGTAGACCGGTTGGTAATCCGGGAGGGGCAGCGCCGCCGTCTGACGGACTCCATCGAAACCGCCTGCGCCCATTCCGGCGGACTGGTGGTGATCCACCTGCCGGACAAGGATGAGGAGCTGAGCTTTTCCCAGAACTACGCCTGTGAGGACTGCGGCATCAGTATGCCGGAGCTGGAACCCCGGATGTTCTCTTTCAACAATCCGGCAGGAGCCTGCCCCTCCTGTTCCGGCCTGGGTTTCCGGCTGATTGCTGACCCGGATTTGGTGATTCCCGATAAGGAGAAATCCATCCTCCAGGGTGCCATCCAGGCCTCCGGCTGGAACAGCGCCAGAACCGACTCGGTATTTCGGATGTATTTTGAGGCCCTGGCACAAAAGTATCACTTCTCCCTGTCCGTTCCTGTGAAGGAGCTTTCCAAAGAGGCAATGGATGTGATTCTTTACGGCACCAAGGGGGAGAAAATTCGCATGACTTACAACCGGGGCAACGGCATGGGTGTTCTGGAGCAGCCCTTTGAGGGAATCCTGAACAACATCAGCCGCCGTTTCCGGGAAACCCAGTCCGATGCGGCCCGGAAGGAGCTGGAGGAGTGTATGTCCACCGCTCCCTGCCCGGTGTGTAAAGGCAAGCGATTGTCGGACATTGCCCTGGCGGTGACCGTAGGCGGCATCGGCATTATGGATTTTTGCGCCATGAGTGTCCGGGACGAACTGGATTTTATGGAGAATCTCCAGCTGGAAGGGAACATGGCCATCGTTGCCCAGCAGATTGTCCGGGAGATTAAATCCCGTCTGCGTTTCCTGATGGATGTGGGTCTGCAATACTTGACCCTGTCCCGGTCTGCCGGAACCCTGTCCGGCGGCGAGAGCCAGCGTATCCGGCTGGCTACCCAGATTGGCTCTTCTCTTACCGGCGTCCTGTATATTCTGGACGAGCCTTCTATTGGTCTGCATCAGCGGGACAATGACAAACTGCTCATGACCCTGAAAAAGCTCCGGGACTTGGGGAATACCCTGATTGTGGTGGAGCATGACGAGGACACCATGCGGGAGGCGGACTTTATTGTGGATGTAGGCCCCGGAGCCGGAAGCCACGGCGGTGAGATTGTGGCGGCCGGTTCTTTGGAGGACATCTGCCGGGAGCCCCGGTCCGTGACCGGCCAGTACCTGTCCGGGGTGAAGAAAATCCCCGTACCCTCCCACCGGAGAGCCGGGAACGGCAAAACCCTGAAAATCCTGGGAGCCACGGAGAATAATCTGAAAAATCTGGATGTGGAAATCCCCCTGGGAACCCTGACCTGTGTCACCGGCGTTTCCGGCTCCGGCAAGTCCAGCCTGATTTGCCAGGTGCTGAACAAAACCCTGGCTGCCAAGCTGAATCACGCCAGAACCCGCCCCGGTGCCTGCAAAGGCATTGAGGGACTGGAGCATCTGGACAAGGTCATCAACATTGACCAGAGCCCCATCGGCAGAACCCCCCGGTCCAACCCCGCTACCTATACGGGGCTGTTCAATGACATCCGGGATTTGTTCGCTTCTACAGCCGATGCCAAAATGCGGGGCTATGGGCCGGGCCGCTTCTCCTTTAATGTAAAGGGCGGCCGGTGCGAGGCCTGTAACGGCGACGGCCTGGTGAAAATCGAAATGCACTTCCTGGCGGATGTGTATGTGCCCTGTGAGGTGTGCAGGGGCCAGCGGTATAACCGGGAGACCCTGGAGGTGCAGTACAAGGGCAAGAATATTGCCCAGGTGCTGGATATGACCGCCGAGGAAGCGGTGGAATTCTTCCAGAATATTCCCAAAATCAGCAAAAAAGCCCAGACCATGGTGGATGTGGGCCTGGGATATGTGAAACTGGGCCAGTCCAGTACCTCCTTGTCCGGTGGCGAAGCCCAGCGGGTGAAGCTGGCAACAGAGCTGTCCCGGACCTTCACCGGCCGGACCATTTATGTGCTGGATGAGCCGACCACCGGCCTGCACGCTGCGGATGTGCACCGGCTGATTGAAGTGCTGCAAAAGCTGGTGGATGCGGGCAATACGGTGCTGGTGATTGAGCACAACCTGGATGTAATTAAAACAGCGGATTATATCATCGACCTGGGCCCGGAAGGGGGCGACCAGGGCGGCTTCCTGGTGGCCTCCGGCACACCGGAGGAGGTTGCCCAGGTTCCCGAGAGCTATACCGGCCAGTATCTGAAAAAATACCTGTAAAAAATCCGGGAGCCCTTGGGCTCCCGGAGGAAGAACTTAATAGCAGCTGGGGGGGAGAATATCGGACAGCTCAATGAGGCCGTGATCCCGTTCCCCGGAATAGTCCACCCGCAGCATGGGAGAACGGACCTGACTGCTGCTCTGGTCGATTTCCATGGTGAGAGTTGCCCGGAGATTTCCCTGGGGGGTGTAGTCCAGGAGCAGCGCACCGCCGTGGGCGGAAGCGGCAGCACGTACCAGCACCATTCCCAGCCCGATCCCCTGTCTGCCGTCCCCGATGGAGGGCTGGCGCAGATAGACGGAAAAGGCCTGGGCCGGATTGGGCAGGGCCTCCTGAGAGGCGGGATTCTCCAGCGTGAAATACAGCCGGGTACCCTGCCGGGTGAGGCTGGCCTTGATGGTTTCTCCCGTGGGGGTGAACTTGGCGCTGTTGGAAATCAGGTTATAAATACCCCGTTCCAGCAGCTCCCGGTGAACCTGGCAGTAAAGAAGGGCGGAAAGTCCCTGGTATTCCAGCCGGATATTGGCTGCTTCCAGAAAGTGCCGGGCTTTTTCCATAATTTCCCCCACGAGCCCATCTATATCCACGGTTTCCTTGGGGAAAACCTCCTGGGATTGGTATTTCCCGGCGTCTGCCATGTTGCCAATATTCCGCAGAAGTTGGTGAAGTCCCCGGCTGATTTGGGCGGCCTGCTGTTTCGCCTCAGGATTTTCCTGAATGATGTCGGAAGGCAAAAGTGCCTCAGCTGCGGTGAGCATAGGGGAGATGGAACTGCGCAGGTGCTGGGCCACAAGGGCCATAGCCTGCAGCTCTGGGGATGCCGCTGCTTCCGTCAGGGTGAAAATATCCCCGGTTTCCATAGGCGTGACGCTGGCTTCCCACACCTTCCCCAGAATTTTCAGTTTCAGGGATAAAAAACTGTGGGGCGTGGTCAGATATTCCGCCTGCCCGGTGAAGAGCAGGGGCTGAATGTTTTGATCCTCTTCCAGAAAAAGAGACTTTGCCCTGGTATTTACAAAACGAATCACCCCATTTTCTACATAAAATGCCGGGCGTTCGATGAGATTCAGTAATTTTATCAAATCTTTTGACTGTTCCATGATGTCCCTCCTCGTGGCATATCATGTGCAGTTTCGCCGGAAATTCTCCGGGAGAATTTCGACAGGATTCGCACCGTTTTTATTGTAGCGAAAAAACAGACAAATAGCAAGAGAGAAAAATGAGGTGAGGCAATGGCTGTGCATGACGGACACCGGGAGCGATTAAAGGAGCGGTTCCGTACGGAAGGGCTGGATGGTTTTACAGAGGTGCAGGTACTGGAGCTGCTTCTGTTTTACAGCGTCCCCCGGAAAGACACCAACGAGATTGCCCATGCCCTTCTGGAAAAGTTCGGAACCCTGGCCCAGGTGCTGGATGCCAACCCGGCTGACCTGGAAAAGGTACCGGGGATGGGCAGCAGCTCCGCCTTGTTCCTGAAACTCCTCAGCGCCGCGGGACGGCGGTATCAAATCAGCCGAACGGAAAGCGCCAGCATCCTTCGCACCGTTGAGCAATGCGGTGCCTATTTGCAGCCCCGGTTTTTCGGACGAAAGCACGAGGCGGTGTTTTTGCTGTGCATGGATGCCAAGTGCAAGGTGCTTGCCTGTAAACAGGTGGGGGAGGGAAGTGTAAATTCCGCCGGGGTACCCATCCGCAGAGTTGTGGAAACCGCCCTTTCCGCCAATGCAACTATGGTGGTGCTGGCTCACAATCACCCCAGCGGACTGGCCCTGCCCTCGGCGGATGATATTCAGACCACCAAACGCCTGGCGGTGGCCCTGGACACGGTGGAGATCACCCTCATTGACCATCTGGTATTTTCCGATGATGACTATGTTTCCATGGCTCAGTCCGGCTACTATAAGCCGGGGGAGAGTATGTGCGTTCTGTAAGGAGGAATGGATATGAAACACTTTTTGATTGTGGTGGATATGCAGAAGGATTTTGTGGACGGGGCTTTGGGAACCCGGGAAGCCCAGACCATTGTCCCGGCGGTGGCGGAGAAAATCCGCAGCTTTTCCGGAGAGATTTTTGCCACCCTGGACACCCATGGGGCGGATTACCTCTCCACAAAAGAGGGACAGGCTCTGCCGGTGCCCCACTGTATCAAAGGAACCCCCGGCTGGGAGCTGAACACCCAGGTGGCGGCAGCTTTGGACGAGAAGGGTTATACCCCGGTGGAAAAGCCGACCTTTGGCTCTCTGGTGCTGCCGGAATTGATCCGGAAATCCGCCGGGGAAGAGGCCTTTTCTGTGGAGCTGATTGGGCTGTGCACAGACATCTGCGTGGTGTCCAACGCTTTGCTTCTGAAAGCGAACTTTCCCCAACAGGACATTCTGGTAGACAGCACCTGCTGCGCCGGGGTCACCCCCCAAAGCCATGATGCAGCCCTTGCCACCATGAAGATGTGCCAGATACAGGTAAAATAATGCCATACAAAATCGGCAGCTGACCAAAGGAATGTCAGCTGCCGATTTTTTATATGTATCAGAAATTCCTGCCCATTCGACTGAAAGCCATGACCACGCTGTCAACACCCAGAAGAATCAGGTAAGCTCCTGCAAAATAGCGAATGGTGGTCAGGGTAATCAGGGGATTGAGGAGCATGAGACAGCCCAGAATCAATCCGATGATGTGAATGACCAGGGAGAAATAGAAAATTCCATTGCCTGCCACGAAGCGGATATGATTCAGATGGGCCAGCCGGGAGATGCAATGGG
Source organism: Candidatus Faecousia excrementigallinarum (assembly GCA_018713285.1). Lineage (GTDB taxonomy): Bacteria > Bacillota > Clostridia > Oscillospirales > Oscillospiraceae > Faecousia > Faecousia excrementigallinarum. The sequence goes on along the minus strand of DVFK01000055.1, from coordinate 17,305 downwards.
CGATGAACCAGATGGGGAACAGCACCGTCAGTACCAGTACGCCGGTACGGGGATAGACCATCAGCATGACACCCGCCATGACACTGAGAATCCCCGACACCAGGGAGAGCATAGGGCCGAAGCCCGTATACCGCTCCACCTGGATGTAAAGGATAATATCCGCAATCCCCATCACCACGGCGGATATGCCGTAAAGGAAAGCCAGGCTGGTAAGCACCAGTTCCGGCTTTGCAAAAGTCAGGATACCCAATGCAATCAGCAATATGCCTATGACCAGCTCCAGCCAACCAAAACCAGAATGCCTTCTCATTGCTTCATTCCTCCTGTCAGGATTTCCATAAATTCCTCGCCGGTGATGGTCTCCTTGTTGTAAAGGTACTGGGCCAGCGCATCCAGCTTTTCCTTGTTTTCACTCAAAATCTTTTTGGCCTTCTCATGCTGCTGCTTTACCAACTCCACAACCTTCTGATCAATCTCCCGCTGGGTCTGGGGAGAGCAGGCAAGGGAACTGTCCCCGCCCAGATACTGATTGGTGACGGTCTCCAGCGCCACCATGTCAAAATCCTGGGTCATGCCGTAGCGGGTAATCATGGCCCGGGCCAGCTTGGTAGCCTGCTCAATGTCGTTGGAGGCGCCGGTGGTGTAAGTGCCGAAGGTGACCTCCTCCGCAGCCCGACCGCCGGTGAAGGTGGCGATTTTGTTCTCAATCTCCTCCCGGGTCAGAAGGTACTTGTCCCCGGTATCCACCTGCATGGTGTAGCCCAGGGCACCGGAGGTGCGGGGGATGATGGTGATTTTCTGCGCCGGAGGCACCGGCGGCCATCCGGGCGATGGTGTGCAGGTCCACATCTTCGGCAGCCTTGATTTTCCGGGCGTGTACCTTGAGAATTGCCTCCCGGCCCTTCAAGTCCGGCAGCTCCACCGGTACCCGGCGGTCAAAGCGCCCGGGCCGGGTGAGGGCGGGGTCCAGAGACTCCGGACGGTTGGTGGCGGCCAGAATGATGACACCGGTGTTCTCCTCGAAGCCGTCCATCTCTGTCAGCAGCTGGTTCAGGGTCTGCTCCCGCTCGTCGTTGCCTCCCATGTTCCCGGCGGAGCGCTTTTGACCGATGGCGTCAATTTCATCGATGAACACGATACAGGGGGCTTTTTCCTTGGCCTGCCGGAACAAATCCCGGACCTTGGAAGCGCCCATGCCCACAAACATCTCCACAAACTCCGAACCGGAGATAGAGAAGAAGGGCACATTGGCCTCACCGGCTACCGCCTTGGCCAGCATGGTTTTACCGGTACCCGGAGGGCCTACCAGCAAAAGACCCTTGGGCATGGAGGCACCGGCTTCCGAGTATTTTCCCGGGTTGTGGAGATAGTCCACAATCTCGGAAAGGCTCTCTTTGGCCTCGTCCTCACCGGCCACATCGGAGAATTTGATACCTTTGGTGGATTGGACATATACCTTGGCGTTGCTCTTTCCCATGCCGAAGGCCATGGAGTCCTTGCCCCCCAGCTGCTCCATCATCTTCTTGTTCATGTAATGGCCCAGCAGCGCAAAGATTGCCAAAGGAAGTCCGACGGTCAGAAGAATGCTCCAGATGGGGGAGATGGGTTCTTCAATGACCCGGGTAAACTCTGCCCCGGAGTCGTGAAGACGCTGGGTGAGATCGGGGTCCTCCATGGGGGTGGTTTTATAGATGGCGTCCCCCTCCTTGGCGGTAAAGAGGATCTGGGTATCCTCCACCTGCACGGAGCCGATTTGCCGTTCATCCGTCATCCGCATAAAGGTTCCGTAGTCAACCTCCGTCACCTGTCCCCGGGTAAGGAGGGGCGTGATAAACATATTGAACAGGAATATGATCAGCAGTACGATGCAGTAATAATAAATCAATGGCTTTTTGGATGATTTTACTTCTTTCATTGGGTTCTCCTTCTTTCTTCCGGTTGTGTGGGTTGGGCGGCCATGGCTTCCATGGCCAGAAGCAAAGCACGGTTTGCCGCCTGTATGGAAAAGTCCAGGGCATACTCTGCCAATAGGATTTTCTCCTCCGCCTCCTGGTCGGGGTCCGCCCTTAGGGAGGCATATGCCTGCAGCGTATCTTTGCACTGATGAATGATCGTCTCAATTTGTCCGTAGGTGTGGGAGATGGTGCTCACAATCCCGGACCGGGAGAGCTGCAGCCTGTTTTTCAGAGCCAGCTCATTTTCCCCGCATTCCCGTTTCAGCCCTTCTATGGCCTGCTGTAAATGTGCATTGTCATCGTTTTCGCTCAGCTGTATCCGGATGAGCAGCCGGGTAATCTGCGCTTCCAACTCCCGGAGCTTGATGGATAGAATTTCCTGTGCCACATCTGCACCCCCTTTTGGGTATATTGTAATGCAGTATGATTTTGGATACAATAATCACACCGGGGAGGGTGTATAGACAAAAATGCCAAAGTGTAAAGATTCCTTACACTTTGGCATCGAGTAAAACCGATGTTATTTCTGACCTTTGGGTGGAATCCCCTTGGTCATCAGGCGGTAGACCACATCCACAATCTGATCCAGATTGTCCGTATCCTGTTCGCTCCACTCCTGAAGCAGCCCCAGAATGGCGAGGCTGTGATACCGGGATATGATTTTCACTTCCGAGATGCTGCACTGGGTGTATAAATTCTTCCGCTCGGCAGCCATGAGGAAAAACTGCTGGATGTACCTGCGCAGAAGCCCCTCCAATTCGGCCTGGTAGCCGGTGCCAATGCCCCGCTTGATATAGGGGGAGATATGCACCGCCATCACCAGAAAACACCGCAGACCCTCCTGGGTGTCCTCCCGGGACATACTCTCTTCCAAAACTTGGGCAGACCGTTTTTCCAGCATCCAGCGAAACAAATCGGGAATGTCCTCAAAGTGGTGATAAAAGCTCTGCCTGGTGATGTGGCATTGCTCCACAATGTCTTTGACTGTGAGCTTTTTCACATGATTCTGGTTCAATAGCGTCATGGCTGCTTTTGCGATGGTTTCTTTCATGTCCCCGGGCATAGTCTTCTCACCACTTCCAACGTAAATATGCCATGATTATACCATTCCCCCAGGTCAAATACAATACCGATTCCGGGAAATGAAAGAAAACAAATGTTCGTAAATTTCCCGGAAGAGGATTCCCTTTTCATGGAATGTATGCTATAATGGCAAAAACAAACCAGGTGATTTCCAAGTTACGAAAAAGGAGGTTCGGAAGCCTGCATGGATCATTTTCAGTTGGTTTCTTCTTATCGCCCCTCCGGTGATCAGCCGGAGGCCATCGCAAAATTATCCCAGGGAATTGACCTGGGCCTGCGGGAGCAGACCCTTTTGGGCGTTACCGGCTCCGGCAAGACCTTTACCATGGCCTCCATCATTGAAAAGGTAAACCGTCCCACTTTGGTGCTGGCCCACAATAAAACCCTGGCGGCCCAGCTTTGCTCCGAGTTCCGGGAGTTCTTCCCCAACAATGCGGTGGAGTACTTTATCTCCTACTACGATTATTACCAGCCGGAAGCCTATATTGCCCATACGGATACCTATATCGAGAAGGACTCGGCGGTGAATGAGGAGATTGACCGGCTGCGCCACAGCGCCACCTCCGCACTTTTTGAGCGGCGGGATGTGATTGTGGTGTCCTCCGTCAGCTGCCTGTACGGTCTGGGCGACCCCATCGACTATAAAAGCATGGTGATTTCCCTGCGGGTAGGGCAGCAGCGCCCCATGGACGAGATTCTGAAAAAACTGGCGGAAATCCGGTATGAGCGGAACGACCTGGATTTTTCCAGAAACAAATTCCGGGTCCGGGGGGATACCCTGGAGGTGTATCCGGCATACTGGGCCGGACGGGCCATCCGGGTGGAGTTCTTCGGGGATGAGATTGACCGGATTTCGGAGATCAATGCGGTCTCCGGCATGGTGGAGCGGTATGTGGAGCATGTGGCCATTTACCCCGCCAGCCACTATGTGGCCTCCCGGGAGAAGCTGGAACGGGCTATCCGGGAGATTACCCGGGAATGTGACGCCCAGGTGGAGCTGTTCCGCTCCCAGGACAAGCTGCTGGAAGCCCAGCGGATTGCCCAGCGGACAGCCTACGACATTGAAATGCTGACAGAAATCGGATTTTGTACCGGCATTGAAAACTATTCCCGGGTGATTCAGGGCAGAGCCCCGGGGACGCCCCCCACAACCCTTCTGGATTACTTCCCCAAGGATTTTCTCATGTTCATAGACGAGAGCCACGTGACCCTTCCCCAGTGCCGGGCCATGTATGCAGGAGACCGGAGCCGGAAGGATTCTCTGGTGAATTACGGCTTCCGGCTGCCCTCCGCCTACGATAACCGCCCCTTGAATTTTGAGGAGTTCGACAGCAAAATCAACCAGGTGGTGTATGTGTCCGCTACCCCCGGAGAATATGAGCGGACCCGGTCTGCCCAGACGGTGGAGCAGGTCATCCGTCCCACGGGACTTCTGGACCCGAAAATTGAGATTCATCCCATTGAGGGTCAGATTGACCACCTGATTGGCCAAATCAACGACCGGGCCGCCCGGAACGAGCGGGTGCTGGTGACCACCCTCACCAAGAAAATGGCAGAGGACTTGACGGTGTACCTGCAAAAAGCCGGCATCAAGGTGCGCTACATGCACTCGGATGTGGGCGCTATGGAGCGGATGGAGATTATCCGGGATTTGCGGATGGCAAAGTTCGATGTGCTGGTAGGCATCAACCTGCTTCGGGAGGGCCTGGACCTGCCGGAGGTCAGTTTGGTGGCCATTCTGGATGCGGACAAGGAAGGCTTCCTCCGCTCCGAAACCAGCTTGATTCAGACCATCGGCCGGGCAGCCCGAAACGCTCAGGGCCTGGTGATAATGTATGCCGACCGGGTCACCCCCTCCATGCAGGCGGCTATCAGCGAAACCAAGCGCCGCCGCCAGATTCAGGATGCCTACAACAAAGCCCATGGCATCGAGCCCAAGACCGTCATCAAATCCGTCCGGGATTTGATTGAGATTTCCTCCTCCACCGGTGAGAAGAAGGGCAGAAACGGCATCAAGATGACCAAGGCGGAAAAGGAGAAGGAGATTGCCCGGCTGGAAAAGCAGATGAAGGAAGCTGCAAGGATGATGGAGTACGAGTACGCCGCTGTACTCCGGGACCAGATCATCCAGCTTCGGGGCAACGGAATTTAAGAAAAAGGAGCTGTGTGCAGTGCATACAGCTCCTTTTTAACAAAGAAGAAAAACTTTTGCAATCCCTGGGCAATATTCACAGTTTGTTCCTGAATAACAGTTTTTCCATGCTATAATAACAGTAGTAAGTCATTCAGGGGGAATGAAATATGGCGTTTGTAGAATTTCAGAATGTAGAGAAAATTTATCATACCGGCGAGGTGGATATCCAGGCGCTGCACGATACCAGCTTTACCATTGAAGAAGGGGAGCTGGTGGTCATCGTGGGACCTTCCGGTGCAGGCAAGACCACTTTGCTGAATATATTGGGAGGCATGGACAGCCTTTCCGGTGGAAAAGTGTTTTTGGACGGACGGGAGATTTCCGGCCTCTCCAAGCGGCAGCTGACCCAGTACCGCCGACAGGATGTGGGCTTTGTGTTCCAGTTTTATAACCTGCTGGGGAACCTGACTGCCTTGGAGAATGTGGAGCTTGCCAACCAGATTTGCAAAAATCCGTTGGATGCCAAGCAGGTGCTCGTGGATGTGGGACTGGAAGACCGACTCAAGAACTTCCCCAGCCAGCTGTCCGGCGGTGAGCAGCAGAGAGTGGCCATCGCCAGAGCCCTGGCCAAAAATCCCAAGCTTCTTTTGTGCGACGAGCCCACCGGCGCCCTGGATTACCAGACCGGTAAGGCCATTTTGCAGCTTTTGCAGGATACCGGCAGAAAAACCGGCATGACCATCATCATTATCACCCACAACAGCGCCTTGACCGCCATGGCGGACCGGGTTATCCGGGTGAAAAACGGCACGGTGGTATCGGAGACCCTGAACGAACACCCACAAAGTATTTCGGAGATTGAATGGTAATGAAAAAGAACATGATGCGAAGAAACCTGTGGCGTTCCATCCGGAAATCCATGGGCCGGTATATTGCCATTATGTCGATTATTGCATTGGGTGCCGGCCTGTTTGTGGGACTGTTGTCCAGCAAGATTTCCATGATGGAAACGGCAAGGAATTACATGGACAGCCAGAATATGTACGACCTGACCCTGCTCAATGACTATGGCTGGAGTATAGAGCAGGTGGAGGCGGTGAAGGAGCTTCCCCAGGTGGTGGATGTGGAAGGGACCGTCTATGTAGATGTCATCGGTACCGTGGGGGATTCCCAGACCGAGGCGGTTTATGAGGTTTATTCCATCCCCCAGGAGGTCAATCAGCTGTATCTTCTGGAAGGACGGATGCCGGAAGCACCCAATGAATGCCTGGCAGATGCCAACCTTCAGGATAGCACGGATTTGAACGACCAGTTCCGGATTGCGGACACCAATGAGGAGGAAACTCTGGATAGCTTCCAGAGCCAGACCTTCACCATAGTGGGCTATGTTTCTTCTCCGCTGTTCATGGACATGAACCGGAACAATACCACCTTGGGAAACGGCTCGGTCACTTCCAACATTTACATACCCTGGGATGCCTTTGATGTGGACTACTATTCCCGGATAGATGTTACCGTCGCCGGGGACTACGAAGCCTACACGGATGCATACAATCAGGCTATGGATGACCTTTCCGGGGAGATAAAGCCCCAGGTGCAGGCTTTGGCCCAGGAACGGTACGAAAAGCTCCTTTCTGACGGCTGGGAGGAATACAACCAGGGCCTTGCCGAGTATGAGGACGGCCTGAAGACCTACAACGAAGGCAAGCAGGAGGCAGAGCAGGCGCTTAAGGATGCCCTGGATGCCTTGCAGGAAGGGGAGCAGGAGCTGGAGGACAACCAAAAGCTGCTGGATGACGGTAAAGTTCAGCTTCAGGAAGGACTGAAACTCCTGGAGCAGAACAAAAAGGACCTGGAGGAGGGTCAGAAGGAGCTGGATGCCAAGAAACAGTCGGTATCCCAGCAGCTTGCCCAGGCCAGACAGGAACTGGAAGACAATGAGAAAACCGTAAATGACAACCTTGCCAAGGTAGAGGACGGGCTCTCCCAGCTGACCTCCGGCTTGCAGCAGCTGGATTCGGGCATTACCCAGATGGAGCTGCTGGTAAACGGCGTGGACTCTGGAATCCGCATTGCGGAAAAGATGATTGCAGATACGGATGCAGCCATTGCCCTGGCCCAGGAGGCACTGGATAAGGCCAAGGAAGAAGAAATCCTGGATGAAGAACTGCTGCAAAGACTGCAGCAGGAACTGGATAACCTGGTAGCTTCCCGGGAGTGGTATATCCAGGAGTTTGAACGGCTGAAGGAACAGGCAGAGCCTCTGCGGAAACAGCTGGATGACCTGAAGCAGCAGCGGGAGGATTTGCTGGCCCAGAAGACCGACCTGGAGAGTACCCGGCAGACCCTTCTGGCAGCCCAGGCGGAAATCGAAGCGGGATATACAGAATTGGAAAAACAGTCTGCCCAGGCCCAGGCGGAGCTTGCCAACGCCCAGAAGCAGATTGACGACGGCAACGCCCAGCTGATTGCGGGACAGAAGGAACTGGAGCAGAAGCAGCAGGAGCTGGCAGATGGGAAGGCAGCTCTGGAAGAGGGCCGGAAGGAACTGGAACAGGGCTGGGAAGAGTACCGCCAGGGCGAAGCGGACACCAAAAAGGAGCTGGAGGAGGGCTTCCAGGAGCTGGAAGACGCCCGTATTCAGCTGGAAGATGCCAAAGCCACCCTGGAGGATATGAAGGACCCTTCTGTATATATCCTGACCCGGGAATCCAATGCAGGCTACCTGGGTGTGAGCAGTAACTCTGACATCGTGGCGGGTGTGTCCCGGGTGTTCCCGGCATTCTTCCTCCTGGTGGCGGCTCTCGTATGTATTACCACCATGACCCGTATGGTGGAGGAAGAACGAACCCAGATTGGTACTTTGAAGGCCCTGGGCTACGGCAACGGAGCCATTATCGGAAAATACCTGTTCTATGCCGGAAGCGCAGCGGCGCTGGGCTGCGGAATCGGCGTGGTGGTGGGAAGCATTGTATTCCCCCAGATTATCTGGACGGCTTACAGCCTGATACTGACCCTCAAGCCCAACCTGGATATTGTGTTCAATATCCCCCTGTGCGTAGGGGTTGTGGCGGTGTATACGGCGCTGATGCTCCTGGTGACCTGGTACTCCTGCCGGGTTGAGCTGCGGGAAGTGCCGGCGGAGCTGGTGCGACCCAAGACGCCCGCCGGGGGCAAGAAGATTCTTTTGGAGTACATTCCCCTTTGGAAGCACCTGCGTTTCCTGGATAAGGTCATGCTGCGAAACATCTTCCGCTACCGCCAGCGGCTTCTTATGATGATTGTGGGTATTTGCGGTTGTACGGCCCTGCTGGTGACCGGCTTTGGCATCGGCGATTCCATCAAGGACATCGTATCCTATCAGTTTGAGGAAGTAACCCTCTACGATATGCAGGTGCAGTTCGGCGAGAGCCTTACGGAGCAGGACGAGGAGCAGATAACCAAGAAGATGCAGGATGAGATTTCCACCATTTCCTTTGTCCATCAGTCCACAGCAGAGCTGGAATTTGGAGACAAAACCAACAGCGTAAACCTGCTGGTAGGCGGCGAGGATATGGGACAGTTCTTTGACCTGCACGATGGCAGCACAACCTTGTCCCTGCCAGGGGATGGGGAGGCCCTGATCTCTGTTGGTGTGGCGGAGCTGCTGGACATTTCCGCAGGAGACGAGATTGTGGTGCGCAACGCCGACTCGGAAGCCCTGCATGTTACGGTTTCGGGGGTCTTTGATAACCATGTGTTTAACTATGTGATTGTCAATCCCCAGACTTATGAGAGCCAGCTGGGCGAGGCACCGGAGTATCAGGTGGCCTTTGCCACGGTTCCTGAGGGGAAGGACCCCAGAGTGGTGGGGGCAGACTTCACCGCCTTGAACAACGTGATGAATGTGTCGGTCAGTGAGGCGCTGGCAGACCAGGTGGGCTCTATGCTGGAGGTGCTGGACCTGATTGTGGCAACGGTCATTGTCTGTGCAGCCCTTCTTGCGGTGATTGTGCTTTACAACCTGACCAACATCAATATCACGGAGCGGATGCGGGAGATTGCCACCATCAAGGTGCTGGGCTTCAACAGCTGGGAGACGGCTCTATACGTGTTCAAGGAAAATCTGATTCTCTCCATATTCGGCGCATTGATTGGCCTTCTGGGTGGAAAGCTCCTCCTGGACTTTGTGATGAGCCAGATTAGGATTGATATGGTCTGGTTTACATCCCGCCTGTTTGCCTCCTCGCTCCTTCTGTCCGTGGGCATCACGGTCCTGGTGGCGGTGCTGGTAGATGTGGTGCTTTACTACAGATTGGAGAAAATCAATATGGCAGAGGCGTTGAAATCTGCCGAATAAGCCGGAGAAAGAAAGCTTGATTTTTCCAACTTTGTGTGGTAATATACATCATCGGTGTGGACAAATAAATAAAAGGAAGTCTTATTTATGAATACCAAGACCTTTGATATGTATGAATCTTCGGTGCGCTCCTACTGCCGCCATTTCCCTGTGGTGTTTAACCGGGCAAAGGGTGCTTTCATGTACGACGAGGAAGGAAACCGTTACCTGGATTTCCTCTGCGGCGCTGGTGCACTGAATTACGGACACAACAACGATTATATTAAGGAAAAGCTCATTGCCTATTTGCAGAATGACGGCGTGCTTCACGCCCTGGATTTGCATACCCCGGCAAAGCGGGAGTTCCTGGACGCCCTGGAGGAGAAGATCCTCAAGCCCCGGGGCCTTAACTACCGGGTGATGTGCTGCGGTCCCACGGGCACCAATGCCATTGAGGCAGGCCTGAAACTGGCAAGAAAGGTTACCGGCCGCTCCAATGTGTGGGCGTTCATGGGCTGCTTCCACGGCATGACCCTGGGCTCCCTCTCCCTGACCACCGAAGCCTACGCCCGGAATGCTGCCGGGGTCACTTTGGAAAACTGCACCCACATTCCCGCCCCTTATATGTTCCCGGAGCTGGATGTGGTGGCCTATATGCAGCGGCTGCTGGACGATGACCACTCTGGCGTGGAAAAGCCCGCCGCTCTGGTGATGGAAACGGTGCAGGCAGAGGGCGGCATCTATCCCTTTGCCCCTGAGTTCCTCCGTGGCTGCCGGAAGTTCTGCGACGAGAACGGCATCCTGCTGATTATCGATGATATCCAGGCCGGCTGCGGCCGTACCGGCACCTTCTTCTCCTTTGAGCGGGCAGGTATCAAGCCGGATATGGTGACGGTGTCCAAGTCCATCGGCGGCATCGGTATGCCCATGTCTCTGCTGCTGATCTCCCCGGATGAGGATATCTGGAAGCCTGCAGAGCATAACGGAACCTTCCGGGGCAACCAGCTGGCTTTTGTAGCCGGAACCGCTGCCATTGAATATATGGTAGAGCACAAGCTGGACCAGGAGGCTGCCCGGAAGGGTGCCATGGTGGATGCCTTTATCCGGGAGGAGATTCTGCCTCTGGACAAGCGGCTGACTCACCGGGGCATTGGCCTCATCTGGGGTATCGACTGCCAGGCTTTGGGGGGCGATCCTTTCAGCGAAGCCGTGGTGGAGGCCTGCTTCCGCAAGCACCTGATTGTGGAGCGTGCCGGCCGGAACAGCTGCGTCGTTAAACTTATGCCCACACTGGTAATTGAGGACGAGGACCTGATGGAAGGCCTGCGCATCCTGAAGGAAGCCTTTGTTGAGGTTCTGGAATCCCAGAAGTAAAATTGAATGAAACCGCAAGGGCTTGTCTGCTGTAAACTCCAGAGGACAAGCCCTTTCCTTTTTCTGGAAAGTAGGGGAATTTGAAAAAAGATTGACATTCCATGGCGGGAAAGATATAATATGCCTAAGTTTTCATGGCTGAAAGTGTGTCCCCCCGGGGGGAAAAGCCAAATAATAAACCGGAACAAGGTGAGAAAATGAAACGATTTTTGGTATTGTTGGTTGCCGGCGGATTGTGCCTTTCCCTGGCATTTTGCGGAAGAAAAGTGGAGAGTCCCTCTCAGGAGACCACCAATCCCACGGTGACCTCTGAGGTAACCACAGCTCCCACTAACCAGCCCACGGAAACCACCGAGGCAACAGAGCCCACACCGGAACAGGTGGTGGAGGCTTTTGCCAAGGAGCAGGGCCTGACCCTGGCGGACTGGCCTGAGTCCCTGATCAAGCTCCTGGAAAAGAATCCGGAGGCAAAGGATTTTGTTTTGAATTACCCGTTGAAGAAGGATTTGGAGCCGGAAATCGACTTGAGCGACTGCCTGAAGGACCCTGGCGTACCCTTGCTGATTCAGTGGGACGAGCGTTGGGGTTACACAGAGTATGCCGGAGAGCCTATGGGCCTGTCCGGTTGCGGACCTACCTGCCTGTCCATGGCCTGCATCTACTTCTTCCAGGATGCAACCTATACCCCCAAATATGTAGCGGAGTTCTCTGAGGAACACGGGTATGCGGTGGACGGCAACGGAAGCGCATGGGCGCTGATTCCCCAGGGCGGCAAGGCGCTGGGCCTGGATGTGGTGGAAATTCCCCTGGATGCGAACCGGATTATCAATAATCTGGAGGTGGGGAACCTCATCATCTGTGTTGTGGGCCCTGGCGACTTTACTTCCTCTGGGCATTTCCTGGTTATGACCGGGTATGAAGATGGTTATGTGAAAATCAACGACCCCAACAGCCCCAAGAGAACGGAGCAGAAATGGGAACTGACCCGGGTTATGGAGCAGATTCAGAACCTCTGGGTGTGCAGATTGCCCTCGGAATAATCGGAACCATCCCATATTGGAGGTGCTGCGTAAACTGCGCAGCACCTCCTTTTTCATACTTTGAAAGCCAGGCAACAGGCATGAAAGGGACAGCCTCACCATATGGTATAAAGAGGTGACCGCTATGGCCTATGAAATATCTTACAGCCCCCAGGATAATCACCGTTATCCCATTTTCCGCCCCCGGAAAAAGCTCCCTAAATGGCTGCTGTGCGTGGCCCTGGCTGGGGTGACAGTCCTCGCCATTCCCCAGGTGCGCCAGCAAATCGGACAAGCCCTGCTTCCTGGGGATCAGGAAACCACCCGGGAGGCGGTGACGGCTTTTGTGGAGGATGTCCGGCAGGGGGTGTCCATCCCGGATGCCTTCCAGGCTTTTTGCCGGGAGATTGTGAAAGATGTGGAAGTTCCAAAGACTACCGATTGATTTACGGCCCGGTTTTTTTCTCCTTCTGGCGGCGGGGCTTCTGTTTTTTCCTCTGCCCTGGGTGGGAGCGTGGCTCCTGGCGGTGACGGTCCACGAGACTTTTCACCTGCTGGCAGCAAGGCTTTCCGGTGGGGCGGTGGGGGGAATCGCCCTGGGAGGCGGGGGAGTGGAGATCAAAATCGGGCCGCTGGAACCAAAACAGGCCTTTCTCACGGCCATGGCCGGGCCTCTGGGAAGTATCTTCCTGGTTTTCCTTGCCCCCTGGCTCCCCAGAACGGCGGTCTGCGGCTTTTTGCAGGCGGTGTTTAACCTGCTTCCCATTATGCCCCTGGACGGAGGACGGGCTCTGGGGGTGCTCCTTTGCCGCTTCCTGAAAAACGGCCGCCGGGTTGCCGCCCGGGTGGAAAATGGGACGATTTTTCTGGCTTTCGCCGCCTGTGTTTACGGCTTTTTCCGGCTGGAACTGGGAATTTTCCCCATACTTCTGCTTCTTCTGTTTCTGTTCAAAACAGGGAAAATAAAAATTTCTTGCAAACCGGGGCTTCAAAGGTTACAATAGTCCTACCTGAAGAATAAGAGGTAAGGCTATGACCGATTTATTGCAAAGAATCCTGCCTACGGTGCAGAAACCTGCCCGGTATACCGGCGGAGAATACAACGAAATTCAGAAGGACCCGGCCCAGGTGCGGGTGGATGTGGCCTTCTGCTTTCCGGATACCTACGAGATTGGGATGTCCAATGTGGGTATGCGGATTTTGTACGGTGTGATGAACGAGATGGACGGCGTATGGTGCCAGCGGGTGTTTGCCCCCTGGGGGGACATGGAGGAGGCTATGCGCCGGCATGACATTCCATTGTGGGCGCTGGAGAGCGGCAAGGCGGTAAAGGACTTTGATATGATTGCCTTTACCATCGGCTATGAGATGTGCTATACCAACATTCTCAATATGCTGAATCTTGCCGGTGTCCCCCTGTACGCCCGGGAGCGGAAGGGCCTGAACCAGATGGTGTTTGCCGGCGGCGTGTGCACCTTCAACCCGGAGCCCCTGGCGGACTTCATCGACTTTTTCTCCCTGGGAGAAGGGGAGGAGAGTACGGTGGAAATCGTGTCTCTTTACGACCGGGCCAAGGCAGAAGGGTGGAGTAAGGAGACCTTTTTGCTGGAGGTCTCCAAAATCCCCGGGGTGTATGTCCCCTCCTTCTATGAGCATAAATATAACCCTGACGGCACTCTGGCGGAGATTGTGCCCTTCCACGGAGCCCCCAGAACCGTCACTAAGCGGATTGTAGAGGACTTGGACAAGGCCTATTACCCCACCAAAATGATTGTGGCCTCCACAGAAATCGTCCACGACCGGGCGAACCTGGAGCTGTTCCGGGGCTGTGTCCGAGGCTGCCGCTTCTGCCAGGCAGGCTTTTCCTGCCGCCCGGTGCGGAAAAAGAGCCCGGAGGTTCTGTATCGTCAGGCGGTGGAAACCCTGGAGGATTCGGGGCATAATGAGATTACTCTGTCCAGCCTGTCCACCTCCGACTACCGGGGCTTAAAAGAGCTGACAGACGATATGCTTTCTTACTGCGTGGACAATCGCATCAACCTGTCGGTGCCCTCTCTCCGGGCGGACAACTTCTCCCGGGAGCTGATGATGAAGCTCCGCACCCAGCGGAAAAGCGGCCTGACCTTCGCTCCGGAGGCTGGTACCCAGCGGCTGCGGGATGTGATTAACAAGAATCTGACGGAGGAGGAAATCCTCACCACCTGTGCCAACGCCTTTTCCGGCGGCTGGGACCATGTGAAGCTCTATTTCATGCTGGGCCTTCCCACGGAGACGGACGAGGATGTACTGGGCATTGCGGAGCTGGTGCATAAGGTGATTCTCACCTGGAAGGAACACGCCTCCAATAAAAAGCGGGGACTGCGGGTTCATGTGGCCACGGCCTACTTTGTGCCCAAGCCCCATACCCCTTTCCAGTGGGAAAAGCAGATTACCCCGGAGGAATACCTCCGCCGCTGCCACCTGCTGAAAGACCATTTCTATTCCAAGTCCGTGGAGTATAATTACCACACCCCGGACATCAGCCGCCTGGAGGCCGTAACCGCCCGGGGCGACCGCCGCCTGGGACCGGTGATTGCAGAGGCCGCCAGAAACGGTGCCAAGCTGGACGGCTGGGACGAGTATTTCAACTATCAGATCTGGATGGATGCCTTCAAAACCTGCGGCGTGGACCCGGACTATTACACCATCCGGGGCTTCGGGGAGGACGAGCTCCTGCCCTGGGACCCCATCGATGTGGGAGTCAGCAAAAAGTTTTTGCTCCGGGAGAGAAAACGGGCCTACGAGGGCATCATAACACCGGACTGCCGCCATGGCTGCAGCGGCTGTGGTGCCAATGGCCTGCTTCAGGAGGTGGAGTGCGATGCTTAGACTGCTGTTTGAGAAAAAGGGAAGAGCTGTCTGGATTTCCCACCTGGATTTGATGCGGCTGTTTCAAAGAGCCTTCAAACGGGCGGAGCTGCCCCTGACCCATACCCAGGGCTTCAATCCCAGACCTTCCGTTTCCATTGCCCTGCCTTTGTCCGTGGGGGTGGAGAGCAGCTGCGAGCTGCTGGACTTCACCCTGGAGGGAGCAGAGGTGCCCTGCCAGGAGATTTGCCGCCGGCTCAATGAAAAGCTGGTGGAGGGCATCCATGTCCTGCAGGTGTATGAGGATGGCCGGAAGCTGAAAGACCTGCGGCTTTTGTCCTGCCGGGTAACTCTGGAATACGACAATGGAGTTCCCTCCGGTGCTCCTGAGGCCGTTTCCGCCCTCTTTGCCCAACCGGAGCTTCTGGTGGGGAAGCGCACCAAAAACAACGGAATGCAGGAACAGAACATCATCCCCATGATCCGAAGCCTTCAGGTGGAGGCAGGGGAGAAGCACCTGGTGCTGCAAGCCCTGGTGTACTGCCAGAATCCCACCTTGAACCCGGCGCTGCTGGTGTCCGCCATCCAGCGGTACCTCCCGGAGCTTACCCCCAGCTTTTCCCATTGCGCCCGGCTGGAAATTTACGACGAACAGGAACAAGTATTCAGATAAGGAGAATGTCATATGAAAGTGAATCCCAATTTTGTGCTGGAAGACTGCCCCATCTGCCGGGGCAACGGCATTGTTGTCCACGAGGGCGACTGGAGCGTCCAGGTAGAGTGCTGCGACTGCGGTGCCCATACGGTGTACGTGGAGTATAACACCGAGGCTGAGAAAGCAGAAGCAGAGCAGCAGGTGGTCTGCCTGTGGAATCTGGGCAAGGTCATCCGCACCGATGTAGGCGAATAAAAATTCTTTTCAAAAAACAAAAAATAATGCTTGCATTTTCTGACAGCATGTGATAGAATACTCAGGCAGTCAGGAAATGAAGCAAATCCGGGTGTGGCGAAGTTTGGTATCGCGCTTGAATGGGGTTCAAGAGGCCGCTGGTTCGAATCCAGTCACTCGGACCAAAAACGGTTGAAATCGTAAGATTTCAGCCGTTTTTTCTTTATAAAAAAGCTTGCCGGAAGATATTTCCAGTAGAGATAGCAATGAAAAGGAGGGAAACCAATGAAGCCCTGGATATACCCGGATTTTTCCAATGGGATAGGCAATATCTCTGCAACCTTATCGGAGTTTCTCCATGCTCCCAATCAGAACCCGGTGCTGCCTGTTTTGCAGGAGGCTCTTTCCCGGGATTATAAGAGTGTGGTCTACCTTTGCTTTGACGGGCTGGGGATTTATCCCATGGAGCGGGGACTGGGGAAAAATAATTTGCTGAGGAAACATACGGTACAAGTTCTCACCTCCACCTTTCCCTCCACCACCACCAACGCAACCCGCACCCTGATGACCAACCGGCTGCCTTTGGAGCATGGCTGGTTCGGCTGGAGCCTTCATTTTCCCCAATTGGAGCGGAATGTGGACATTTTCCTCCGGCGGGATTCCCTGACCCAGGAGCGGGTGCGGCCCCAGGATTACCCCATAGACCAGGGAGGGTATTACTTTGAACAGGGGCAGACAGACCGGGGCGTTTACACAGTTTTCCCGGACTATATTCCCGTGAAGAACCGGAAGGAAAACCGTACCTTCCGCACCCTGGGGGAATTCTGGCAGGCGTTGGAAGATGCTTGCCAGGAGCCCGGCCCCGGGTTCATATACGGCTATTGCCCGGAGCCGGACGGAACCATGCACCAGCAGGGCGTATCCAGTCCCCAGGCCAGGGCGGTTATGCGGGAGATTTCCAAGGGAATCCAGAACTTTCTGAAAACCGCGAAAGGTACTCTGTTGATTGTGTCTGCAGACCACGGCCAGGTGGATATTGAAGGGTACATAGACCTTTATGGGGATGAAAAGCTCATGGGGATGCTGAAAACCTACCCCTTTCTGGAAGCCCGGGCTCCGGCTTTTTTAGTAAAGCCTCAGTACCGCCGGGATTTTGAAAGCTATTTTCAGGAGAAGTACGCTGAGGATTTCCAGCTTTTTACCTCAGAACATCTCATTGAACAGGGCGTGTTTGGAGAGCGGGGGAGTATGGGCTATCTTTTGGGGGATTACATCGCCCTGGGAACCTACACCCATAAAATTGCCCTGCTGACGCCCCACAGCAAACGCTTCAAAGGTCACCACACCTCCATGACGGAGGAAATGGAAGTGCCTCTGATTCTTTTGGAAACTTAAAAAACAAGGCGCAGGTTTTGAGAAAACCTGCGCCATTCATTTATCCGGGAAATCCCAACAGCAAAGAAACCAGGGTGCAAACCACCAGACTCAGCCCGCCGGCTGCAATCCAGCGGCTGCGGCGTTTTTTCAGCTCCTGGGTCAGATACAGAAAGCCCAGGATTAAACCACCATCCAAAATGGTTATAATACCGGTTATGAACTTCAGAGCTTTCACACCGGTACCGGCAAACACAAGATATAGAATAAACAGAGCCAGACCTGCCAGCAGGGCATAGGTCATTACCCGCT